>DATFEC010000208.1:0-2910 GCA_035251655.1 Candidatus Limnocylindria bacterium
GCAGGGCGTCTCCGGGAACCTCGGGAACGCCACGCTGGAGTTCGGCTCGCGGCTGAACCCGATCTACGAGCAGGCGCTCATGGCGCTCATGCATGCCCACGAGCAGCGGACCTGGACGGCGAACATCCTCGAGGCGACGGAGCTGATCCTCAGCAACGCCGGGATGTACCGGCGCGTTCAGCGGCCACCGGCGATGTGCTTCCTCGACATCACCGGCTACACCCGGCTCACCTCGGAGCGGGGCGACGAGGCGGCCGCGGAGCTGGCGTCGAGCTTCTCGCGAATGGTCCAGCGGACCTCGCACCAGTACGCCGGGCGCGCCGTGAAGTGGCTGGGCGATGGGGTGATGTTCTACTTCATCGATCCTGGTCCGGGCGTGGTGGCGGCACTGGAGATGGTCGAAGGCACGGTCGAGGCCGGGCTGCCGCCCGCCCACGTCGGCCTTCACGCCGGTCCGGTCCTGATCCAGGACGGCGACTACTTCGGTGCGACCGTGAACCTCGCGGCCCGCATCGCCGACTACGCCCGTCCCGGGGAGGTGCTCGTATCCCAGACCGTGGTGGACCAGGCGGAGGGCATTCCCGCCGCCTTCACCGAGATCGGTCCGGTGGAGCTGAAGGGCGTGCCGGAGGCGACCCGCCTCCACGTCGCCCGTCGGGAGCCAACCGCCGGCTAATCGTCCGGCGCGGGAAGCACTGACTCGCTACTCCTCCGGCGGAATCAATGCGATGACCGTGTTGCGGATCGCTTCGATGTCGGGGACCAGCACGTAGCCGCGTCCGTCACCGAGGTCGCCCTCGCGCACGATCAGGTCGGGCGGATCGACGAGGACACGCTGGACGCTCGCCTCCTGCGCGCGGCGCGCGATCTCGGCCAGCGTCCGCAGGTCCTCGAGCGGCAGATCGGTCTCGATCGAGTCGAGCCCGGTTAGGAGCTCGCCCAGGTTGATATCGGTCTCCGAGTCGACCAGCCGAGCCACCAGGTCGGTGATCACCTCCTGCTGGCGGCCCATGCGGCCGTAGTCCTGGTCGAGCCGGGAGCGGACGTAGCTGAGCGCCGTTGCGCCATCGATGACCTGCTCGCCAGGCTGGATGTTCAGACCGATTGGCGGGTCGACGATTGGCGCCGGCGGGTTGACCGTCACCCCATCGGCTGCGTCCACCAGGACCGGGAAGTCCTCCATGTCGATGATCACGTACCCGTCGATCGGCACGCCGTAGAGCGTCTCCATGGCGCCCACCAGCGTGTCGATGCCACGCTCGGCGAACAGGCCGTTGATCTTCGGTCGCCAGATCGAGCCGTCGGCGAGGGGCACGTCGACCGTGTCGCGCGGGAGCGAGACGAGGACGACATCGGACTGGTCGGCGCTCACGCTGGCCAGCATCAGGACGTCGGTGTTGCCCACGATCCCCGGTTGGCGGCGCGCCTCGTTCATGTCGAGGCCGACGAGGAGCACCGTCAGCCGCTGGTTCAGCAGCTCCTCGTTAAACGCCTCGACCGATGGCGAGGGCGTGGGCTCGACCGTGGGCGTCGGCGTCCGTGAGGGCTCAGGCGGCGGCGGCTCACCGCCCGCGAACAGCAGGAAGCCGATCGCGCCGAACACGACGACGATGACGGCGCCCACCAGCAGTGCGGTCCTACGGCTCATGTGGACGCCGGGAAGTCCTTCGGCTTTCCCGCGTACGTCCACGTCGCGGTCGGGTTGATCCGGAAGAAGGCGACGGTGACGATGCCGGCGAAGTGGGGGTTCACCTTCGCCGTGGTCCGGTCGAGCAGCGCGTGGAGCTCAGCGACCTCCTCCGGCGTCTCGCGCATGGCCCGAGTCTAGGGTCCATTCCCAGTTCGCACTTGACCTAGTTCCGCGTATCGTCGACTCGGATGCGCGCGATCCGCCTCGTCCTCGCCGCCGCCGGGCTTGCCTGGCTTGCTGGCTGTGCGAGCGCCAGCCCGGTTGTCAGCCCCACGGGCGCCGCAGAGTCCGCTGCGCCCGCCGCGTGTGAAGCAGTCTCTCTGCTGACCCCGAGCGGCAGCAGGCTCGAGCTCACCGGCCGTTGGCGTGCGCCGCTTAGTGGCGCGACGTATTACCTCCGCCAATCCGGCTCATGCGTCTGGTTCATGGGCCTTAGCCGCGACACGGGCGCGCCCGGTGGCGAAGGGGTATCGGATTGGACGATCTCGTTTTTCGGCAGCCTTGCATCCGACTTCACGTTGCGGGGCTCGTGGGCCTTTGTTCCATGGGGCAACGACGTTGGCGTCGGGGAGCTCGCCTACCGAATCGACTTCGACGATGTACAGGGCGAGGAGGTCGTCACCCTGGAGAGGATCGTCGAGACTGGCGGATTCCTCGACCCGTTTCTCGTTCGTCCGGAAGGCTCTGCGGACTTGGAGGTGCGGCTCCAGGATTCCGGCGAGTGCCCACATGTGGTGACTGAAGCCGGAGAGGTCTATGAGCTCGTCGCCCTGCCGCCGAACTGGTCGGTCGCGGATCCAATAAGCCTGCACGGTCCTGACGGTGAGATCATCCGTCCGTCCGATGTGTTTGGGATCAGCGGCGAGGTCGCCCGCGGCGACGGACTTTGCGATCCAGGTCTGTTGATCTTTGGCGACCATTTCGACTAGCCCTGGAAGTGCACCACTCGGTCGATTGGGTTGGGCCGAAGCTGATTCACGCATGTCTCATCGCGCGCGGCGTCCGGTGGAGTGGAACGTTACAAAATCGTGAGCCGCGCGGTCGTCCTCCGTTTGTAGCGGCGCTCGACACACCCTGATGACGGGAGGACAATACGGGCAACTCGGACGGGTGTTGAGGCGTGGACCACATCGGTCCACCCGCGAGAGATTGATTCAGATTCGACCCTCACCGCCCAGGCGGACCCGCCCGGAGCAGTGATCCCGAAACCATGCAGGGGG
>DATFEC010000231.1:0-3181 GCA_035251655.1 Candidatus Limnocylindria bacterium
GAACTCGTAGTACAGGTAGGCGAGCGCGGTCGCCGTCCCGCCGGCGGTCATCGCGCCGAGACCAAGGGCGATGAGCGGCAGCTCGAGCGGAATGAATGACCCGCCGGCCACGTTGAAAACGAAGTACGGGATGAGCAGGAGCATGACCATCAGGTAGTTGGCCAGGGTGAACAGGCGGATGAGGGTCCACCCGGGACCCTGCCGCCCCCGCGAGGCCTGGATGAGGTAGGCCAGGATCACGACCAGCACCAGGTTCGTCCAGGCCACGCCGTTGGCGATGATGAACCCGACCTCCTCGGAGAACTGGAGGAAGGGGATGTACAGCGTCACGCCGTAGAAGACCGAGTTCGGCACGTAGGTGACCAACCAGTACACGAACAGGAAGGCGGGGACCGCCTTCAGGCTGGCGATGAGCCAGGTCTCAGCCCCGAACAAGAGCCAGATCGTGAAGTCGTCCGCCTCGCCGATGAGGCGGGCGAGGAGCCCGCGTCGCCGGGGCAGGGCGTAGGTCGTCATTCGGTCTGGTCCAGCAGGAAGGTGATGAGCGCCTGGAGCTGGGACGCGGTGAGATCCGCTTCGGAGAACGCGGGCATTCCGGTCGGGTTCCCGTCGTTGTAGTTGCCCGACGAGTCGCGGATCCACTGCTCGAAGAAGGCCCGCTTGTCGGCGTCATAGTCGGCGAGCCGCTGGTCGTTCTGCGAGACCGGGGTCGGCAGCTCGTCGGTCAACGCGGTGCCGACCGTCTGGAGGTTCGGGCCGATGCCACCTTCCAGTTCGGCACCGTGGCACGAGAAGCATCCTGCGTCCTGGTAGACCTGGGCGCCTGCCTCGACCGTGTCGGGAACCTCCTCCGGCGGGTTGGCGAGGGTCTCCGCCGCCCACTCCCCGATCATCGCGGTCACGGCCTCGATCTGCTGCCGCGTGAGCGGACCGCCGTACTCCTGGCCCCAGGCCGGCATCTCGCTCTGAATGTTTCCCGACCGCACGACGCCGCCGAGGGTGATGACCCATTGGACGTAGTTGTTCAGCTGTTGGGCACCGCCGGTCTGGACCCACTTATTGGCCAGGGCGAGCGAATGGAGGTCCGGACCGATGAGGTTCGGCCCGCCCCTCCCGTCAAACCCGTGGCAGCGAACGCAGTTCGCGCCATACGGCTGGAGGTGGGGCAGGATGGCGGTGACCACGAGGGCGTCAATGCCGGTGGCCGACACCGTCGTCTCGCCCTCGTCGGCGAACTTCACCGGGGCCGACGCCTCATCCTCGATCTCGACCTCGAACGGCGTCGTCCCGGTGCCAGTGACCGTGATGCTGTCCCCCGTTTCGTTGCTGAAGCTGATGCTGGAGTTGGCGTACAGCTCGACGGCCGTGACCGGCGTCGGCTCGCCATCCACCAGGCGCGTGAACGCGCCGTCCTGGATGTCGATGTCGATGGTGTACGTGTCGTCGGGAAGGAACACGATCTGGCCGAACTCGAGCAGCTCCTCGTCGCGGATGCCGGTGAACACCTCGCGGCGGGGCGCATCGGTGATCCAGTAGAAGGTGGTGAACGCGGCGAAGCCGACCATCAGCGCCACGCCGAGCGCCTTCATCCGCATCGGCGTGTCCCTAGCTGGCGCAATGCGGGATGTCCTCGGTCCGGCGGCTGTCGAAGGTATCGGTCCCGATCGGCGGGCCGCTGATCCGGACCGAGGTGTCGACGATATACACCCCGTTCTCGATCCGGTGCTCGAAGTGGTCCATGCCGCGCGGGGCCGGTCCGTCGCGCTTCTCGCCGATGATCGTGTACTTCGAGCCGTGGCACAGGCATTCGAACCACAGGCTGCGGTCGCACAGCTGCGGGACATTGCAGCCGAGGTGCGGGCACTTCCGGTACAGGGCGATGATGTCCATCCCCGGGTCGGGGACCTCCTCGCCGGTGCCCTCCACCCGCGACTTTCCGGCCGGGATGTTCACGATGAACAGGCGGGCCTTGTTGTAGATGAATGGCAGACCGCGAACCCATTCGGGCTGCTGCGTGGCGATGTCGGCCGCGCTGCCGATCACCAGGTTCGGGTCGCCGAGGCCACCCTTCAGGTTGGGCCACAGGAACAGGATCGTGCCGCCCAGGAACTGGAGGGTGAGCAGGCCGACGCCGACGCCCACCGCTTGGCGGAGGAAGTTCCGACGGCTGATCTCGCGGACCGGAGGTCCGGGCTGCTCTCCCCAGCTCGGCGGCTGACCGGTCACGGTTCCGAGCTCACAGCGTGAAGAACAGGCCGTCCCACGGCCAGACCCAGTTCCAGCCGGGGCCACGGAAGAAGGCACCGATGAGGGTCACGCCGATGCCGAAGAACATGATCGTCAGGAAGAAGATCCACGCCACCTTCCGGTCGCGGGCGGCGCGGTACGGCGACTTGTCGATGTACGCGATCAGCGCCAGGCCGATGAAGTACATCGGCGGGATGACGATGCCCGCCACCGTGGTGTTGAAGTACGCGAGCAGCTCCTGCAGGCCGAGGAAGTACCACGGCGCCTTGGCGATGTGGGGCGTGACGTTGACGTTCGCCTGCTCCTCCAGCGGGGCCTGCACGAAGAACGACATCACCAGCAGCATCCCGGTGATCAGGCACGCCATGAGGAATTCGGCCCGCAGCAGGTGCGGCCAGGTCAGGACCGTCTCGTCCGGCCGCTTGTCGACCCGGACCATGGACTCCTGGCGGACGTAGGCCAGCAACCGGAAGCGCTCCGTGCCCGGCGCGCCGGGCGGGCCGGGAAGCTTTGGACCGGGCCCGGGGACCGCCGGCGGGGCAGTGGGAACCGGGGCCTGGGTCGGGGCGTTCTTGTCGGCCGTGGCGTTCGGCCGCTTCTCGACGGTCATCGGTCAGTCACCGCTCATACCGGTCCGCTGATCCCGCCGTCCTTGCGGATCCGCCAGAAATGGATGGCCATGAACACGGCGGTGATGAGCGGGAACGCGATGACGTGGTAGACGTAGAACCGAATCAGCGTCCCCTCGTTGATGTCGATGCCCGAGAAGATGATGAACGCCGACTCGGTGGGGACGACCGGGGCGTAGGCGGCCATCGAGCTGCCCACGTTGACGGCCCAGAACGCGATCTGGTCCCACGGCAGCAGGTAGCCGGTGAAGCTCAGCCACAGGGTGCAGAACAGCAGGAACGTGCCAACCGCCCAGTTCCACTCG
>DATFEC010000157.1:0-4835 GCA_035251655.1 Candidatus Limnocylindria bacterium
CTACCAGTTGGTGGCGGTGGTGGCGACGTGCTCGCCGATCGACTCCAGCCAGCGCTCGGCGTCGATGGCCGCCTTGCAGCCTTCGCCGGCGGCGGTCACCGCCTGGCGATACCGATGGTCGTGGACGTCGCCGGCCACGAATACCCCCTCGATGTTGCTGCTCGTCTCACCCGGGCCGCGTCCGGACACCTCGCAATAGCCTCGGGCGTCGAGGTCGAGCTGGCCAGCGAACAGGTCGGTGTTCGGCTTGTAGCCGATCGCGATGAACAGGCCCTGGGTGTCGAGCATCTCCTCCTTGCCGTTCGCCGTGTCTTTCAGGCGCAGCTGGTTCACGGTGGTGTCGCCCATGACCTCGGCCACCTCGCGGTTCCAGCGGACCTCGATCTTCGGGTGGGCGAGGGCCCGGTCCTGCATGATCTTCGACCCGCGGAACTCGTCGCGCCGGACGAGCATGGTCACCTTATTCGCGAACTTGGTGAGGAACAGCGCCTCTTCGAGGGCGGTGTCGCCACCGCCGACCACCGCCACCTCGCGGTCGCGGAAGAAGAACCCGTCACACGTGGCGCAGGCGCTCACCCCGCGGCCGCGGTACTGCTCCTCGGAATCGAGGCCCAGCCACAGGGCGCTGGCGCCGGTGGCCACGATGACCGCGTCGGCGAGGTACTCCTGGTCGCGGACCCACAGCTTGAACGGGCGCTCGCTGAAGTCGACCGTGGTGACGTCCTCCTCGACCAGGTGCGCGCCGAAGCGCTCAGCCTGCCGGCGGAAGAGGTCCATCAGCTCCGGGCCGAGAATGCCGTCCGGGAAGCCGGGGTAATTCTCGACGTCGGAGGTGATCATCAGCTGCCCGAGCGGGGCATTGCCCGCGAACACGAGCGGCGCGAGATTGGCGCGGGCGGCGTACAGGGCCGCGGTCAGACCGGCCGGCCCCGAGCCGATGATGGCGAGCTTGGGGTGAGTGAGGTCCACCGCCGGCGTCTGGCCGTTGGTGGGGGCAATGTTTGCGGTCATATCCTCGGGTCGCAGTCTATCCCGCGCTCGGTGCGCGGAACCGCCGTCAGCGTATCAGTAGTTGCGCAAATACGCAAGTAGTTGGGAGGCTCAGGCCACGAGGACGTCGAGGTTGGCGGCGAGGTCCCAGACCCCGATTACCACCAGGAGCGTGCCGAGCACGAGCTGGAGAGGACGCTCCCACCGGACAAGGGCCCGTGCCAGCTCAGCGCCCCTGACCTGGCCGATGGCACCGATGACGAAGAGCGGCAGCCCGAAGCCGACCCCGAAGGCGAGGAAGAACGCCAGCTGACCGATGACGTCGCCTACCGTCAGGGACAGGGCGAAGATGGCCACGATGAACGGGCCGCTGCAGGGCACGGCGATTGGCGCGAAGAGCAGCCCGTAGGCGTAGGCGCCGACGGCGGGACCTCGGTCGCCGGCCCACGCCGGCGAAAGCTGCGGCAGGCGGGCGAACGGGTTTCGGCCGGCGAGGAGGAGCAGGCCGAGCACGATCAGGATGAGGTCCGCGATCGGAAGGACGATCCGGATGAAATCGCCCAGCGGCCGGGCAATGAGGGAGAACAGGGCGCCGATGGCCACCATCCCGCTCACCACGCCGGCCCAGACCAGGAGCGCGGCGAGGCCTGGCGGGAAGCCGGCACCGCCGCGCGCCGATCCGCTGGCCGAACCGCTGCCCTGCCCGCCGGTGAGATAGGCGATGAAGGCGGGGTACAGGGGCAGGATGCAGGGCGTCACGGTCGCCGCCAACCCGAGGGCAACCGCGCCCAGCAGGACGCCAGGATCGGACACCGGTCAGCCGGCGCTGATCTCCGCCGCCAGCTCGTCGGCGCTATGGCCGCGAAACTCGAGGGCGCGGACCGTGCCGTCGGGGAGGAGCAGGATCATCGGGGTGGACGGCGGATTGAGGACGGCAGGGCCAAAGCGGTCGCGCAAGGCGGCGGCGAGGTCGGCGGTGGCGACCGCGAACCGCCAGTCGAAGCCCATCGCCGCCGAGTATTCGGCCAGATCCTCGGCCCGCTCGTTGGGGTCGACATCGAGGGACACGGAGTGGAAATCGACCAGGTCGTGGGCGGCGACGACCTCGTGCTGCTGCGCCCGGCAGTTCACGCACCAGATCGCCATCGTCTCAAGCAAGACCGGCCCTTCGGCGGCCAGTGCGCCGAGGGTGAACGTCGTGGTCGACGTCACGTCGACCAGCTCGACGAGGTGGAGCGGATCCGAGGTGAGCGGCGAGCTTCCGCCGCTCGGCGCCTGCGAAGGGGCCGGGACCTGGCTGAACGAAGCGTCAGCTGACGGAGCCTGCCCCGACGGAGTGCCCGTCGGCGCGTTCCCCACTGCGGTCGGCTGGCACGCGACCACGACGAGCAGCAGCGCCAATCCGCCGAGGCGGCGGGCTGCTGTCACGAAGCCACCATGGCGGGAGCGTAGCCGAGGCGGATGACGGACGTGCGACGGCCACCTGTCCAGCCGCATCGGTACACTCATCAGACCGATGAGCTCAGCAACGAACCCCGTGCCTCGTCGGGCGACCCCCACCGTGAACGTTGGGGGCGTCCCGGTTGGCTCCGGGCACCCGGTCGTCGTCCAGTCAATGACGAACACCGACACGGCCGATGCGGATGCGACCGCGATCCAGGTCGCCCAGCTGGCTCACGCGGGCTCCGAGCTGGTACGGGTTACCGTCAACACTGATGACGCCGCGAAGGCCGTCCCGGTCATCCGGGACAAGCTCGACAAGCTCGGGGTGGGAGTGCCGCTCATCGGAGATTTCCACTACAACGGGCACCTGCTGCTGACGAAGTACCCCGACTGCGCTGCCGCCCTGGCGAAGTACCGGATCAACCCCGGCAACGTGGGCACCAAGCGGCGTGATGAGCAGTTCCGGACGATCATCGAGGTGGCCATCGCCAACGAGCGGCCGGTGCGCATTGGCGTGAACTGGGGCTCGCTGGACCAGCAGCTGCTCACCGAGCTGATGAACGCCAACGCCGCGAGCCCCCAGCCGCGCGACAGCCGTGACGTGATGATCGAGGCCATGCTCGAGTCCGCCCTCCGCTCGGCCGCCCTGGCCGAGGACACCGGGCTCGGCCACGATCGGATCATCGTCAGCGCGAAGGTCAGCGGCGTCCCGGACCTGGTCGAGATCTATCGGCTCCTGGCGGCTCGGTGCGACTACCCCCTCCACCTCGGGCTGACGGAGGCCGGGCTGGGGACGAAGGGGATCATCGGCTCGACGGCAGGGCTGGCCATCCTCCTCGAGGAGGGCATCGGCGACACGATCCGGGTCAGCCTCACTCCCGCGCCCGGTGGCGACCGGACCGAGGAAGTGCAGGTCGCGCAGCAGGTCCTCCAGTCACTCGGCCTGCGGTCGTTCGTGCCACAGGTGTCGGCCTGTCCCGGCTGCGGGCGGACGACGTCGACCTTCTTCCAGGAAATGGCGCGCGACATCCAGGCCCACCTCCGCGACCAGATGCCGGTCTGGCGCGAGAAGCATCCCGGCGTCGAGGACCTGCGGGTGGCGGTGATGGGCTGCGTGGTGAACGGTCCCGGCGAGTCTCGCCACGCCGACATCGGGATCAGCCTGCCCGGCACGTTCGAGGAGCCGGTGGCCCCGGTCTACGTGGACGGGGCGCTGCGGACCACGCTGCGCGGCGACGACATCGTCCCCCGGTTCCTCGAGATCCTCGACCAGTACGTTTCGACGCGGTATCCCGCGCCGGCCTGATAGGGCGTCAGCCTAGGGGCAGATCCCGGCCGAGGACGGCTTGCCGACCTGTCGGCCCGGCTCCAAGGCCCCACCGCTCGACTGGTTCTGGCTGGGCTGGGCGGTGCCGTCCTCCAGGATATCGATCACCGCGACAAGGTCCGCCTCCCCGTTCAGCGGAACCCCTTCCGGCAGCTCGTCGGAGATCATCACCGGCACGCCGTCGACCAGGAGCTCGAAGGGGACGGCCAGGGCGTACGCCACGATGATCGCCGTGCACGACTCGGCAGTCTCACCGTCGGGGCTGATGTCCAGGGGCGCGCCATTCGAGTAGGTGAGGGTGTGAGCCTCGGTGTGGTAGTTGATCATGAGCACCCGGAGCACGTAGTCGGGTTCCTCTCCGCCACCGCCGCCACCACCTCCGTCCCCGCTCACGCAGGCGGTCATCAGGAGCGCGAGGATGGTGGCCACAGCCACGGGAGTGACCAGTCGGCGCAGGTGGCGCCGAGCGACGGGTGGGCGCATCGGGATCTCCTCTCCTTCGCGCCGTCGACGACGGCTGCCGCGCATCCTAGCGAGTCCGATCCGTCGTGGCGAGGGTTTCTCGAGGGCCGGCTAGAGCCCTCCGCCCGTGGTCGCCATCAGGGTCCACAGGGCCAGGGCCGCGAACGCAAGGATCAGCACGCCGAGGGCCAGCGGATAGAGCCCGGTGGTGATGTTCTGCCGCGGGCGGGGAGTGGGCGCAGGCTCGGCGCGGGCGTCCGCAACGGCGGGGACGGCTGCGTCGGGTTGTTCGGTGGTGGCGGGAAGGTTGGCGTCCATCCGGTTCGTCACTCCTCGTCTGGTTCGGCGCCGAACATCCGATCAAGCTCCGCGTCCAGCTCGTCCGCACTGTAGGGCCCGATCTGGCGGCTGACCACCCGTCCGTCGGATCCGATCAGCCAGCTCTCCGGCGGCCCGTAGACGCCATACGCCCGGGCCACGGCCTCGCCGGGATCCATCACCATCGGCCAGCCGGCCCCGAACTGCTCGGCGAATGCGCGAGCCGCCTCGGAGCGGTCACGGTACACGATCCCGACCACGGCAAGCCCGTCGGCCGCGTGTGCCTCCAGGGCCG
>DATFEC010000248.1:0-4906 GCA_035251655.1 Candidatus Limnocylindria bacterium
GTCTGAGTCTGAGTCTGAGACTGCCAGGCTCGCACGAGCCAGGGCTTGAGGTCCTCGAACTCGCGTGCCTGGGCCTCGACCAGCCGTTCGGCCTGGTCATCGGTCAATTCGCGGGCCTCGTTGATGAAGCCGGCCACGCGCCCGAAGTACAGCCCGGTCAACCCCGCGAGCAGCGCCTCACGGTCGATCCCCGGGCGCTGGTACGCGAGCAGGGCGTCGAAGAGGCAGCGGATCCACAGCTCCGAGGGGAAGCCGAACGCCTCGGCCGACTCCGCGGGCAGGGCGATCACCCGTTCGAGCTGCTCACCGGCGAGTGTCCGCTTCCACACCTGGTGCTGGGCGAGTCGGGCGGTATCGAAGGCGACGACCAGGGCCGCCTGGTCGACGGTGATCGGCTCGGGGAGGACGACCCGCTCGAATCCGTACTCGGGAACCGGCTGGGAGCCGCGGACCGATAGCCAGCTCTGCGCCTGATCCCCGGCCAGCCGGAACAGCGTCCCGACCACCTGGCGGAACATCGGACCGAGGTCCGAAGCCGGGTCCTTGGGGTCGTGGATCTTCGCCCCGAGCCGGGTCTGGCACACGGCGTAGCCTCCGGCGAGGGCGTGATGGGTCATCCAGATGTCGATCCCAAAGCGGGCCGTGGCCTCGTCCCAGTCGGGATACTCGAGCAGGGCATGAACGAGGTCGCGGCTGATCGCGAACTCGCCGCCGATCGGCTGGCGGATCCGACGGCCGTACAGCGTCCGGGTCAGCGGGAAGGCGATGTGGTTGGTGATCGTGCCGTCGAACTTGTGCCGGGCATAGAGTGGCGCGACATAGTCGTACCCGCCCTTGAGGATCGGTCCGGCGAGGAGCTCGATCCATTCGGGGACGATCGACCGCAGGTCGGAGTCGACCAGGACCAGGGTCTCGACCCGCAGCTCGCGTGCGACCTCCAGCAACGCTCGGACTGCCGATCCCTTCCCGCTCGCGCCGCGGTAGGTGACCGCGACCCGCCGCAGCCGGTGGCGGGGGCGGACGAGGATCATCTTCTCGAGGTACTCCGGGCTCTCCGTGCTGACGGCCACGCGGGGCGTGTCGTCGGCCGAGCCCCCGTCGGCATTGACCAGGACCGGCTTGAGGTCGGGGAAGTACTGGACCATGCCGGCCGTCGCGGCCCGGACGACATGTCCGATGGTGTCGGCGTTGCCGAAGCTGGGTATCCCGACCATGAGGTCCGCCTGGCCGACCCCGCGCACCGCGGACCGGCCGCGCGAGTCAAGGGCCGAGGCGACACTCACCGCTTGATCTCGTGCTTGCGACGTCCCTTCCAGAACAGGCCGGCCACGCCCGGCGCACGGTCGGGCTCGATCGTGATGATGATCCAATCCGGGCTCACGGTCCCCGGCAGGTATCGCGAGTTGGCGTGCTTCACCACTGCCCGGCTGAACCCGTTCTCCCGCCAGGCGTGGAACCACGAGCCGACCGGCATCCGGACCGAGGGCGTCACCCGCAGCCGGACGCCTTCGGAGATCAGGCCGCCCAGGAGCCGCCGCCGCTCGGCGAATGGCAGGTCGCCCAGCGGCTGCCCGTCCAGCTCGAGGACGTCCACCACCACGAAGGCTCGCCGCGTCTCCAGCTCCTCGGGCGCCGGCAGGTCCGCTGGAGGGTCGTTTACCGATCCAGCCTCCTCGGCGATCGCCTCGGCCCACCGTTCCGCGGCGGACCCGTGACCGAGGAACGGCTGAGCGGTCCAGATCCCATCCACCACGGCCTGCTCGGCGTCAACCGAGGTGGCGAGGACATCTGCCAGATCGCGGTAGAAGTCGTCCACCGCGCTGCCGTGAGCATCGGTCAGCGAGACCTCGCCTCCGGAGATCCGCGCCATCAGGCGGTCGCCGATCCAGTACGGCTCGAAGAACCAGTGTGGGCTGTTGATCCCCACTTTCGCCTCCGCGGCGAACTGGGGGAGGATGGCGGTCGGGTCGACGGGCGCGGCAATCGGCTCCGTCATCGGTAGAGGTTGAGCTCCCCTTCCTCCACCTCCATCCCGACCTCGGCCTTGATCGCCTGCCAGGCGTCGAGATCCCACTCGGCCACGAACGTGATCGCGGTCCCGCTGCGACCGGCGCGACCGGTGCGCCCGACGCGGTGGATGTAGGTGTCGGCGTCCTCCGGGATGTCGTAGCTGAGCACGTACGGCAGGTCGACGATGTCGAGCCCGCGACTGGCGACGTTGGTGGCGACCAGGAACTGGATGGCACCGGCCTTGAAGGCCGCCAGCGTCCGCTCGCGGTCCCGCTGTGACAGCCCGCCGTGAAGAGCCGCGGCATTGCGACCGCGCCGCTTGAGCGAGGTCGTCAGGCGGTCGACTCCGATCTGGGTATGGCGGAAGACGAGCAGCCGATCGAAACCGAACGTATCGGCCAGCTCGACCAGGCCGGCCACCTTGTCCTGCTCCGCGACGTAGTAGACGAGCTGGCGGGTGGTTTCCACGGTCCGCAGCTCAGGCCGGACGGAGATGTGCTCGGCGTCCCGTCGCATGAATCGGTCGCAGATGCGCAGGATGGCGTACGGCATCGTTGCGCTGAACAGCGCCGTCTGGCGCTGGCGGGGGCAACGCGCCAGGATCGTCTCGACGTCGACGATGAAGCCCATGTCCAGCATGCGATCGGCCTCGTCGAGGATGACGATCCGCACCGCGTCCAGCCGGAGCTCCCGACGGCGGATGAGGTCCAGGACCCGACCCGGGGTGCCGACCACCACCTGCGCTCCCCGGTTGAGCGCGTTGATCTGGCGGTCCATGGCCGCGCCGCCGTAGATCGCGACCGTCGCTACGTTCCGGAGCCGGCCGATGCGCACGATCTCGTCGGTCACCTGCTGGCACAGCTCGCGGGTCGGGGTCAGAACCAGCGCCTGGACCGAGGGGTCCGTCGGATCGACCTGCTCGACGATCGGGATGCCGAATGCGGCGGTCTTGCCGGTCCCCGTTTGGGCCTGACCGATGAGGTCCCGCCCGGCCCGCAGCGGCGGGATGGACCTCGCCTGGACCTCGGTCGGGGTGACGTAGCCCATCTGCTCCAGGGCACGGGCGATCGTGACCGGGACCTCGATGTCCCCGAACCGGTGGCCCGAGGCGGCGGCCATGACCGCGGCGGTGAGCGCCTCGTCGGCGGCAGGTCGTGGCTCGGTGGGCGGGTCGACGGGGAGGGGCTGGCGGCCGTCAGTGGCGGGCGAACGAGTTGAGCGGCGGCGGGTCCGGCGGCGAGGTGCGGTGGGAGTGGGGGGCAAGCAGGGCTCCGAGATGTTGTGGAACGTGATGTGAGCCGATCGTAGCACGGTGACCCGGCGACCTTGACCAGGGCACTCGCACTGGTTGATACTGTGTCTCAGGTATGCCGCCGCTCCTGTGGATGATGTCCGCCACCGCCGTGCTCTCGGCCCTCACCGGCGGCGTGATGGCGCTGCGGCTCGTGGGACAGGTGGGCTACGTCATCGCGGTCGGTGCCGGTATCCGCATCGGGGCCGCCTTCTTCGACCTGCTGCCGGAGTCGGTCGAACTGATGGGCGGGCGGGCGACGATGGCCATGGCGTTCGCCGCGGTCGGCTTCCTTGCCTTCTATGTCATCGAGAAGGTCACCTTGCTCCACCTCGGTCACGAGACCGCCACCGAGCTGGACCACGACGACGCCGCTCACCGCCACGTGGGCCTGATCGGGGCCGGGGCGATGTCGGTCCACAGCCTGCTTGACGGGGTGGCCATGGCCGCCGCCTTCCAGGCCAGCCCGGAGCTCGGCTTCGTGGTCGGGCTGGTGGTCGTCATCCACCGCTTCAGCGACGGGATCGGCATCGTCAGCCTGCTCCTGGCCAACCGGGTGGCGCGGTCCACCGCGATGCGTTGGGTGTTCCTCGTCAGCCTGGCCCCGGTCCTCGGGGTGGCGGTCACCGCCTTCTTCGTGATCCCGGACACCGTCCTCGGCGCCCTCCTGGCCACGTTCGCCGGATTCTTCCTCTATGTCGGCGCCGCCGAGCTCCTGCCGGAGGCGCACCGCAACGAGGGCTCGCGGTGGGTCATCGCGGCAACCCTGGCTGGGGTGGCGGCGATCATGCTCATGAGCATCGGGCTGGAGCCGCAGCTGTGAGCGCCGCCACCGCGCGCCGCCTCCGACGGGCCGGCCAGCGAGTCACCAGCCAACGGCTCGCAGTCGCGGCCGCGCTGTCCACCTCTCCGCGCCAGGTCACCGCCCAGGAGCTGTGGGAGCGGATGCGGCCGCGACACCGCCGGCTCGGCCGCGCGACGGTGTTTCGGACCCTCGAGGCCCTGAGCGAGGCCGGCCTCGCCCGCCGGCTCGAGCAGGACGGCCACGTGTACGCCTACGTCGCCTGCCGGCCCCCGCACCACCACCATCTCGCCTGCCGGGTGTGCGGAACCGTGGAGGAGGTCGGCGAAGAACTGGTGGCGGAGGTCAGCCGCCGCGCGCGGCGTGAGCTCGGGTTCGAGATCGAAGATGCGCGGCTGGATTTCTACGGTGTCTGTCGCCGCTGCGCGGCTGACGCAACAGCAGCTGGCGCAGTCGCGGCTTCCGACGCCTAGCCGCTGACCGGGATCGCGACCCGCTCAGCGCGTGCCGCGGGTTCGCCGTCGCTCGCGGCCACACCATCGTCGGCATCCGTCCCGCGACTGCCGCCCGCATCACCAGATCCGCCGGACCGTCCATGGTGGCGTGGTGCGCGAGGCTTGCGCTTGGCGTAGCCGGTGGGGTGTGACAGCTTCCAGGCCCACGCATCGGCCAGCATCTGCTCCAGCGAGGACTCGCGGGGCTGCCAGCCGAGGTCGCGGCGCGCCCGCCGGGAGGAAGCCACCAGCCGGGGCGGGTCGCCCGAGCGGCGGCGGACGACGCGAGCCGGGATCGCCCGACCCGTG
>DATFEC010000289.1:0-2151 GCA_035251655.1 Candidatus Limnocylindria bacterium
CGTCCGGAGGGACCCGATCCCCAGCAGCAGCACGCTGCCGCCGAGGAAGACGAGGGACGCCACCGCCAGGGCCGCCGGTCCCGGCGAGAGGACGAGGCTCCACCGGCCGCGGAAGGTCATCGCCAGGTTGGCGATGATCGCCGTCGCGGGCAGGAGCAGGATAATGCTGGCCACGTTGCCGGCACTGACCAGGGCATACGGCAAGGAAGGATGGACGGCCGCCCCGAAGCAAGACAGCAGGCCAAGGATCACCCATGAGCCGAGCCCGAACCAGCCCAGCGACCCCGATGCGAGCGGCTGACCGGTGAGGCGCGGCACGAGGTAGTGCAGCGCCCCGATCGGGATGCCGAGCAGCCAAATCAGTGAGATGCCTCGCGCCCACCAGGCCTCGGCAATCGCGTCAATGGTTGGGTCTAGATCAAGGACGCCGACGATCGCTGCCTCGGCGGTCATGCCCAGCAGGGTGACCATTCCGACCCCGAACCAGGCCAGCCCCACGAACGGTGAGTCGGAGCCTCGAAGCGATGACCAGAACGAGACGTTGATCAGGATCAGGCCGAGGATGAGGACGACGTTCACCGGCAGTGGGAACCCGGTCAGCGTCCCGGTGTCGGCGAGGGCCGGAATGTAGAGCAGAGTGAGACCGGCGGCGAACCCGACGTTCCAGGTCCCCATCCCCAACACCCCGATCCGCGAATGAGCAATCGGCCGACCGGTGATCCGTGGGGTAATGAAGAAGATGGCTCCCAACGCGGCGTTGGTCAGCCAGCCCCAGACGAACGCGTGCCGGAACCCCGCGGCGACCGTGGTCGGCGTGAGCTCAAAGCTGATCCCGAACGGGAGGGCAAGCACGATCTCGAACTCGGATATGACCAGCTGGAGAGCGGCGAACGTCCCCAGGCCGGTGGCCGTCACCAGCCAGAAAACGGCGAATCCGAAATAGCCCATGGCCGCCGCGTCGCCGCCCGAAGGGAGCAACTCCGAGCGGGTCTTGGGTGGCTCGTCGTACGGTCGCAGCCGCTTCAGGTTGCCGGTCATCCGAGGGTGGAGCCTCCTGCGGGGGTCGCGGCGGCGACCCGGCCGCATTGTAGCGGGCACAATCCGCGAATGACCGATCCCGCCTCCCCCCGCGAGATGGTCCGACCACTCCTCCGCGCGCGACAGGTCCGCGAGTTCACTGACGTGCCCCTGACCGATGCGCAACTCGCTGCCATCGCCGACGTGGCGCGCTGGACGGGGAGCAGTCGGAACACCCAGCCCTGGCGGTTCGTCGTCATCCGCGACCGGGAGACGATTGGCCGCCTGGAGGCGGCCGGGCTGCCCCAGACCCGAGCGTTGAAGACGGCGACTGCGGTCATCGCCATCGTGTTGCCCGTCGATCCGGAGCGGGTCGTGTCCCACGCCTACGACGATGGCCGCGCCGCCGAGCGGATGCTGATCGCGGCGGACATGCTCGGCGCGGCGGCGGGGATTGCCTGGGTCCGGCCCGACGTGCTGCCTGCCGTGCGCGAGATCCTCGATCTGCCCGATGACCGCATGATCCGGACCCTGATGGCCATCGGCCATCCCACCGAGGAGGCGCGCAAGCCGAAATCTCCGCCCGGCCAGGCGCGGCTCCCGAGGGAGCAGTCGATCTTCACCGAGCGCCTGCCGCCGGACTGAGGTCCGCTACTTGGGCGGGAGACTCTCCGCGTAGGCGAGCCCGCGGTCGACCCAACCCGCGAAGTCGGCGTCGGTCGCCAGCCCCGTTGGCGACACCAGCAGCCAGCCGCGAGACGGCCGGCCGGTTGTGTCGAACTCGTGCGCACCGGGCAGCGCGATCGCCTCGTCGTGACCCTGCGGCCCAACCCGGACCATCAGCTCGTCGCCGACGACCCCCACGGCCATGTTGCCGCCGACCATGAAACCGATTCCGCCGAACATCTGCCGCTCGACGAGGACCGGATGCTCTCCCAGTCGGGCGCGGATCCGATCGGCGAGCGCGGGGTCATAGGCCATGGCGAGACTCTACCGGAAAGGCGAAAGCCGCCCGGTCGGAGGCGGCTTTCGCGCGTGGTAAGCGGATTGGTTGCGGGGGACAGATTCGAACTGCCGACCTTCGGGTTATGAGCCCGACGAGCTACCGCTGCTCCACCCCGCGACCTCCTAGGG
>DATFEC010000304.1:0-4909 GCA_035251655.1 Candidatus Limnocylindria bacterium
ATCCATGGCCTGCTCTGGTTCCGCCGCCGACGCCGTGTCCGCCGCGTCCTCGAGCTCGTTGACCTGTGGAGCGTCCGCGGACGCCGAGCGAGCGACCTGTCCGGCGGCATGCAGCGACGGCTCGAGCTGGCCACTGCCCTCGTCCATGATCCGGCCCTGCTGTTCCTCGACGAACCGACAGCCGGCATCGACCCCCTCCTGCGGGCCCGGATCTGGGAGGAGCTGCACCGACTCCGCGATGCTGGGCGGACGCTCATCGTCACGACGCAGTACCTGAACGAGGCCGAGGAATGCGACGCGGTGGCCCTTGTCTCCGGAGGACGGCTGGTGGCGATGGCTGCACCCGAGGAGCTGCGCATGGCGGCGATGGGAGGCCACGTCATCGAGGTCGAGACCGAGCACTCGTTCGACGGCCCGGAGCTCGAACGGCTGCCCGAGGTTCGGCGGGTCCGCCAGACCGGCCCACGCACGTTCCTGGTCGTGGTCGACGACGCCGGAACGGCCACGCCAACGGTCGTGGACGCGGTCGCCGAGGGCGGCGGGACGGTCACCTCGGCACGTGAGTACCGTCCGACCTTCGACGAGGTCTTCGCTGCCCTCCTGACAGCCGCGGACGCAAGCGGGCACCCATCTCGCGACACCGCGAACGAGCGGGCTGCCATCGATGGAGCGGCCGCCTAATGGGTGTCCTCAAGTCCCTGAGCAGCGTCCTGGCCTTCGTCAGCAAGGAGCTGGCTGAGGCTGTGCGGCGGCCCGGGGCACTCCTCAGCCTCGTGGCTGGGCCGTTCCTGGTGATGCTGCTGTTCGGCCTTGGATTCAGCGGCTTCGCCCCGCCGAAGCAGGCTGTGCTTGTCATCCCCGACGGGGTAGGACTGCCGACCGATGCTGCCGCGTACGCGGATATCGCCTCTGGGATCGTGGTCGTCGAGGTCGTCGCCGATGCCCAGGAGGCGGAGGCCCGGCTCAGTCGGGGCGAGATCGACCTCGTGGTGCAGGCACCAGGTGATCTCGCGGAGGCGGTCTCGGCCGGGAACCGGCCAACCCTGGTTTTTACCGTGCACCTCACGGATCCCGTGGCGGAGGCGAATGCCAAGTATCTGGCGGCCCTGTTCTCCGCCGAGGTGAACCGACGGATCATCCTGGAGGCGGTCCGGGCCGGCCAGGAGTCGGCGTTCGGCCAGGGCGGCGAATTGGGGGCGATTCCCGCAGAAGCGATCGCCGCTCCGACCCGGACCGAGCTGGTGAACCTGGCCCCGGTGGCCCCATCGCTCGTGGCCTTCTACGGCACGGCGATGCTCGCCTTCGTCATCCAGCACCTCTCGGTGAGCCTCATGGGGCTATCGCTCGTCCGGGAGCGCACGACCGGGTCGTTCGAACGCTTCCGCGTTTCACCGGTCGGCGCGAGCGAGGTCATTCTTGGCAAGGTCGTCGCATTCGGGCTCCTGGCGGCGCTCGCCGCCACGACCCTGACCCTCCTGCTCGTTTTCGGGATGGGCGTCCCCCTGCTGGGCAGTCCGCGGGATCTTGTCCTCGCCCTGGTGCTCGTGAGCCTGGCCTCGCTCGGTCTGGGCGTGGTGGTTGGCATGGTGTCCGATTCTGAGCGCCAGGTCGTTCAGCTGGCACTCCTCATTCTCCTGGCATCCATCTTCTTCACCGGCTTCGTCCTCACTGTCGATCTGTTCCGGCCCGAGATCCAGCCGTTGATGTACCTACTCCCTGCGACTCATGGGATCGCCTTGACCCGTGACCTCATGCTCCAGGGCTGGACGAACGACCCCTGGCACTTCGCGGCGCTGACAGTCATCGCCCTGGCCCTCCTCGTCGTTGGCTGGCAGCTCCTCCGGCGGCGGATGGCGGATTCCTAGAGGCTCCACCGTCCAGGTCGAGCGCGACGAACCGCAAACGAGTCGGCAGGCCTCAATGCCCCCCGATTCCCTTCAGCCAGAGGACGGCGAGGGCGGCCGCGATTACGCCACCGACATACAGCGTGGCGCGGAAGCGGCTGAGCTGGGCAACCCGGGCGACCCGGAAGCCGACGGCGGCTATCACCCCGAGCAGCAGGAGCTCGGAAGCCACGATCGCCGTGTATCCCCCGAAGAGCAGGAGGGGTACCACCGCCAAGCCGGTGACGGCCAGGCCTCCGACCAGCTGGGCACCGACGAGGTCCCGGGCCCTGGTGCTCAGCAGGCCCTCGTTGACGAGCCGCGAGGACAGGGTGAATGCGGCGAGGTGAGCGACGATGAGACCGATGCCCGTGATCCCCACCAGCACTGCGGGATGCTGAGCCAGCGACTCGAGGTTTCGGGGAAGGGCAAGCATGACGGCCACCAGCGAGACGCTGATGTACAGCGCCATGGTGACCGCTTCCTGGAGCCGATGGACCGGGTGGGCCCGATCGCTCTCCTCCACGCGCCGATTGTCAGGTGCCGGCGGCGGTCGCTGCCGGCACCGCCGGCTCAGCTGGCGGGGCGGCTCCCTTCTCGAACGCCAGGGCACCGTCGCGGACGTCTAGTTGGACCGTGTCACCGCGAACATACTCCCCGGCCAGGACGGCTTTCGCCAGCGGGTTCTCCACCAAGCGCTGGATTGCGCGGCGCAGGGGTCGCGCGCCATAGGTCGGGTCATAGCCCTCGCGCGCGACGAAGGCGCGCGCGGCATCGGTCACCTCCAGGGTCACCCCGGACTCGGCCAGGCGAGCCTGGAGACCGGCCAGCAGAAGGCCGACGATCTCCATCAGCTGGGACTCGTCCAGCGGGCGGAAGACGATGACCTCGTCCACCCGGTTCAGGAACTCCGGCCGGAAGTGCTCGCGCAGCTGCGCCCGCACGCCGTCGGCGGCCCGGTCGAAGGCTTCCGTCCCGGCCTCCGCCGCCTCGACCAGCGAACCGGACCCGATGTTGCTGGTCATGATCACGACCGTGTTCTTGAAGTCCACCGTCCGCCCCTGAGAATCGGTCAGGCGGCCGTCATCCAGCAACTGGAGGAGGACGTTGAAGACATCCGGGTGGGCCTTCTCGATCTCGTCGAACAGCACGACCTGGTAGGGCCGCCGCCGAACCGCTTCGGTCAGCTGGCCGCCCTCCTCGTACCCGACATAACCTGGTGGCGCGCCCACCAGCCGCGACACGGCGAACTTCTCCATGTACTCGCTCATGTCGATCCGGACCAGCGCGTTCTCGTCGTCGAACAGGAACTCGGCCAGCGCCCGCGCCAGCTCCGTCTTCCCGACGCCGGTGGGGCCGAGGAAGATGAACGAGCCGATCGGCCGCTTCGGGTCCTTGAGTCCGGCTCGCGCCCGCCGGATGGCGTCCGAGACAGCCGTGACGGCCTCGTCCTGGCCGATGAGCCGCTGGTGGAGCCGCTCCTCCATCTTCAGCAGCTTCTCGGTCTCGCCTTCCATCAGGCGGGTGACCGGGATGCCCGTCCAGCGGGCGACGACCGCCGCGATGTCGTCGGCGTCGACCTCCTCCTTGACCAGGACCGATCCGGACGCCTTGAGCTGGCGGAGATTCTCCTCCCGCTCGGCCAGCTGCTTGATGAGCTCCGCCTCTCGGCCGTACTTCAGCTCGGCCGCCTTCGCGTAGTCGGCGGCTCGCTCAGCAGCCTCGATCTCGGGAGCCAGCTTCTCGAGCGCCTCGCGCGTCTCGCGGATCCCCCCCACAACCTCCTTCTCGCGCTCCCACTGAGATTTCATGACGTCGGCCTTGTCACGAAGGTCGGCAAGCTCCTTCTCGAGCGCCTCGAGACGGTTCTTGGAGGCTGCGTCCTTCTCCTTGCGCAGCGCCTCACGCTCGATCTCGAGCTGCATCCTCCGCCGCTCGAGCTCGTCCAGCTCGGCCGGCATCGAATCCATCTCCATCCGCAGCCGCGAGGCGGACTCGTCGACCAGGTCGATGGCCTTGTCCGGCAGGAAGCGCTCGGTGATGTACCGATTGGAGAGGACCGCCGCCGCCACCAGGGCCGAGTCCGTGATCCGGACCCCGTGGTGGACCTCGTACCGCTCGCGGAGGCCACGGAGGATGGAAATCGTGTCCTCCACGCTCGGCTGGTCAACGACGATCGGCTGGAAGCGGCGCTCCAGGGCGGCGTCCTTCTCGATGTTCTTTCGGTATTCGTCGAGGGTCGTGGCGCCAATGGCATGGAGCTCGCCACGGGCGAGCATCGGCTTCAGGAGGTTGGCAGCGTCCATGGCCCCTTCGGCGGCCCCGGCGCCGACCACGGTGTGGAGCTCGTCGATGAACAGGATGATCTGGCCCTCGGCGGCGGTGATCTCCTTGAGCACCGCCTTCAGCCGCTCCTCGAACTCCCCGCGGTACTTGGCCCCGGCCACCATCGCGCCCAGGTCCAGGGCCACCACCCGCTTGTCCTTCAGGCCCTCCGGCACGTCCCCGCGCACGATCCGTTGGGCGAGCCCCTCGGCGATGGCCGTCTTGCCCACCCCCGGGTCACCGATGAGCACCGGGTTGTTCTTCGTCCGCCGGCTCAGGACCTGGATGACCCGGCGGATCTCCTCGTCGCGACCGATGACCGGGTCGAGCCGACCCTTGCGCGCCTCCTCGGTCAGGTCGCGCCCGTACTTGGCCAGGGCTTCGTAGGTCGCCTCCGGGTTCTCGCTCGTCACGCGCTGGTTGCCTCGGATCTCGGTGAGGGCTGCAAGCGATTCCTTCTGACCGATGCCGGCGGCCGCCAGCAGCCGGCTGGCCGCATTCGGCGGGTCTGCGGTGAGGATAGTGAGGAGCAGGTGCTCGGTCGAGACGTACTCGTCCTTCATCCGCTCCGCCAGCGGGTGGCTGTCCGAAAGAACGCGGCGGGCGTCCTCGGACAGGGTGAGCTGCGCGCCGGAGACCTTGGGCAGCTTGGCCAGTTCCTCGCGAATCCGCTGCGCCACGGCCCCCGGGTCGTGGCCCAT
>DATFEC010000308.1:0-6997 GCA_035251655.1 Candidatus Limnocylindria bacterium
GGCGGATGGTCGATACCAGCAGGATGACCACCGCCGTAAGGCCCAGGCGAGCGGCGACCAGCGGGTTCCGGCCGGCGTCGACTCCGCGCGCCCGTCGCGCCATCCCGATCGACTGCCACTCGACACCGAGGATCGGCACCAACCGCAGGGTGGCGAGGGCGCCGACCGCGAGCCGGGCCGGCACGTGGAGGTGGCCGATCAGCGCTGCCGCCAGGTCGGCGGGGTCGGTCGTCACCAGGGCAAGAATCCCGGCCAGGGCGATGGCCGCCACCCGGAGCCCGAGGGCCAGCCCGAGCGCGACGCGATCCGCGGCCGCATCGGCGGGGAGCACGGCCGAGGTTCCCGCCAGCAGGGCGTTCAGTGCTCCGAGCAGGGCGGCTACGGCGAGGACCGGGAGCAGCAGACGGGTGAGGGCGGTGGGACGGAGCCCGGTTCCCGCCAGGGCGATCGCCTCCCCGGCAAGGAGGATGGCCGGCGTCACCGGATCGCGCGACGCGAAGGCAACCCCCATAACGATCACCGCGGCCCCGAGCTTGGCCACCGGGTCGGCGGCGGGGAGGAAGGCGGTCGCGTCGGCCAGGGCCGGCGCTCGGAGGTGCATCGGTCAGGCCTCCGGCGCACGCAGGGTCAGGGTGCGGTCGGCCAGTGCGTCGACCAACGCCCGGTCGTGGGTAGCCATCACCACCGCCCGGCCACTGTCCACCAGACCGGCGAGGAGCGACAGCATCTCGTCCCACGTCCGCCGATCCTGGCCGAAGGTCGGCTCGTCGAGGATGACCGCGCGTGGCGCGGTGGCCAACGCGGTCGCGACGGACAGCCGGCGCTTCTCGCCGCCGGAGAGGGTGAACGGGTTCGCCTCCCACACCGAATCCAGGCGGAGCCGCTCGGCCAGCTCAGTAGCGCGCTGTCGAGCTTCCGCCTCGGCCAGGCCCGCTCGGACCGGCCCGAGGGCGAGCTCGTCCGCGACGCGGCCGGTGAGGAACTGGTGCTCGGGATCCTGGAAGACCGAACCGATGCGCGTCACGAGCTCTCGCGCCGGCCAGCGCCAGATGACCGAACCGGCATGGCCCGGCGCCATGGCCTCGCTCGCGGTCACCTCACCGGCCTGCGGGCGGAGCAGGCCGCCGAGCAGACGAGCCAGCGTCGACTTTCCCGACCCGTTGGGGCCGATCACGGCCAGCGCCTCCGCGGTTCGCACGGTCAGATCGAGCCGGGTGAAGATCGGTCGTTCGGCTAGCGGCGGCCGCGCCGACAGCTGTTCGGCCACGATGAGCGACTCGACAGGAGGCGCGAGGAGCGGGCGAGCCGGCCGGCGTCCGGCATGGCCCGGCGTCCAGATCCCGTGGCGATCGAGGAGCTCGTCGTGGCCCACGAAGACGTCAGACGGGGGGCCGTCGAGCAGGATCGCTCCGCCTTCGGCCATGACCACGACCCTCGTCACGAGCGAAAGCCAATCGGCCACGCGGTGCTCGACGAGGACCAGGGTCATCGGGTGCGCTTCGAGGATGCGGGCGAGCGCCGCTCGAAGCGCAGCTGCGCCATCAGGGTCAAGGTTGGCGGTCGGTTCGTCGAGCAGCAGGACGTCGGGCTTGAGCGCGAGGATCCCGGCCAGGGCGAGGCGCTGCAGCTCCCCGCCCGAGAGCTGGTCAGTGGGCCGGCCCGGTCCGTACGGCCAGGCGACCGTCTGGAGCGCGGCCCGGACCGCAGGCCAGATCTCGTCGGTTGGCACCCCCCGGTTTTCGAGGCCGAAGGCGACATCGTCGCCGGCCCGACTCATCACGATCTGCGACTCGGGATCCTGCATGACCAGCGCCGTCCGGCTGCGCGCGGCCACGGGCGACCCGCCGAACACCCGGAGCTCCCCTTCGGACTCGCCCCCGCCGCGATCGTCGGCCAGCCCGGCGACGTGGGTCAAGAGCGTGGACTTGCCTGACCCGGAGGCGCCGAGCAGGAGCACCCGTTCTCCGGCGGCGATGGTCAGGTCGAGGTGGCGGACGGCCCAGCCGGTCCGACCCGGGTGCCGCCAGCCCCAGCCGGCGGCCTCGACCGCCGGCTCCGCGCGCGTTGCCAAGCTCAGATGGCCGGCTCCGCGACGTCGCGCCCGGACGGGAAGGCAGCCAGCACCCCGGTCGGGCGCAGGAGCCGGACCACGTACCACGAACCTACGCCGGCCACCAGCGCCCCGCTGAGGAGCATGAACGCCCCATAGGCGAGCTGGATCGGCAGGGCGACGCCGACGAAGTAGACCGTCATGTCGTGGAACCACATCCCGACCGCAGCCCCGCAGCCGGCGAGGACGGACATCGGCAGCGTCCAGCGGCGGTAGAGAGCGAGGGCGAAGACGAGCTCGGCTCCAGCTCCCTGGACGAGGCCAGAGAAGATCGTGTCAAGCCCGTACGGCGACCCCAGCAGGAGCGAGACCGTTGCCGCCATCGTCTCTGCCAGCAGCGCCGCCCCGGGAAGGCGAACGATGAGCGGTGCGAGAACCGCTGGAATGAGCCATACCCCGGACAGGAGGTACAACGGTGGGGCGAACGCCGGAGCGGCGACCGCGTTGAACACGACATTCCAGCCGGTGAACACCACCCCAAAGGCGACACCCAGCGCGGCGGTGACCACGATGTCGACCGTCCGCCACCTCATGATTCGACCTCCTCCGCGCTCGCGTCGATCTCGATGACGAGGAGCTGGCCGCCGGTGATGGTGATCGCAGCGGGCGTGAGGAGAACGGCGTTGGCGAGGCCCCGAGATGATCCTGGGTCCAGCCGAGCGCCCTCCAGCGGCCAGCGCAGTCCACGGGTCGTCACTCCGTCCGTCGGCACACCAACGGCCAGCAGGCTGACTCGCGACCCGGCGGCCGCCCCGAGCTCGAGATGGGCAGGCCCGGTCAGCATCCGGGCCGTGGTGCGGTCATGGACGAGGCTCGTCGCTCGGCCAGCCGCGAGGTCCGATCCCAGCAGCAGCAGGTTCGCAGCCAGGTGGTCGAGGTCACCGCCCAGCCCACCGAGGACCACGACCTCGTCGGCCCCGGCGGCCACGGCGGCGGCCAGGCTCAGCTCCAGGTCCGACGCGTCCTTGTCGGTGGGGTGTTGCTCGACCGGGACTCCCGCGTCGGCCAACCGCCGAACCGTGTCCGGGTTGGCCGAGTCGAGATCCCCGACGACGTGGTGTGGTGAGACGCCGACGGTGGCCAGCCAGTCCGCGCCGCCGTCTGCCGCGATCACGAGGTCGGCATCGGCCAGGCGATGGCGATCCGCCGGAGCGTGCGCTCCATCCGCAACGATGACTGCCTTCACGATTCGACTCCCTACGCTGGCATGATCCAGGTCAGGTTCGAGGGTCTGCGGTCTGGTGCCGCACTCTCAGCGCCGAGGCGCTCCCCTGTCGTGGTCCTGTCGCTCCCAGCCTAGCACTCCACGTACCATCGGGCGCATGGCCGGGGCAGAGGATCGGGTCGTCGCCGCAGCGGCAGTCGCGGGGCTCGAGATTGCCGTCCGCCGCTTCCCGGAGGGAACCCGCACCGCGGAGGATGCGGCCCGGGCCGTTGGCTGCGAGGTGGCGCAGATCGTGAAGTCCCTCGTCTTCGTGGCGGATGGCCAGCCCGTGGTTGCCTTGGTGTCCGGTGCCCATCGTCTCGAACCCACCCGCCTGGCGGCCGCGCTGGGCGCCACGCGGGTGGAACGGGCCGATGGCGACCTTGTCCGCGACGCGACCGGATTCGCCATCGGCGGCGTGCCGCCGCTGGGGCATGCCCGACAGATGCCGATCGTCATGGACCGTGCGCTCCTCGCCCACGACGTGCTGTGGGCAGCCGCCGGCCGCCCCGACGCGGTGTTCGCGGTCACCCCCGCCGATCTGGAGCGGGCGAGCGGCGCGGTGGTGGCCGACCTCGGGGAGGAGCCCGCGGCCGGCCGCGGCGCGGCTGGCTGAAGGTCACGGCTGCTGCCCGGAGTACACGTACAGGGGCACGTAGTACCCGCCCAGCCGAGCGTGGTCGAACCAGTAGATCGGGTCGACCCGGAGATTGAAGGTCTCTCGGTACGTGCCGATGGTCGACGGCGCGCGGAGGCCGAACGTGAATCGACCGATGCCGTCGGGCGGGACCGTGGCCTGGTCGAGGTACGTGGGGACCCACGCGGCCGGCCAGTCGGAGGCGCGAAACACGCTCGTCCTCGCCGCTGGGCTCCACGTCCCGAGCAGAAGCCGGCTGCCAGCCACGTCCCGGGACCAGGTCCGGCCGCCGGTGTTTCGGAACTCCACCCAGTGGGTGACCGTCGTCAGTCGCTTGACAGCCACCGTTCCGCCATTCGACTCGGACCGGTAGGCAGCCAGGTATGGGACGCGGCCGGGCCAGGTCGTCCACAGTCGGTTGGCCATGGGATCGATCGTGCGCCACGCGCCGCCAACGAGCTGGAGCAGCTGGAAGTGGAGATGCGGGCCGCTACAGTTCCCACTGCACCCGGACAGCCCGATCGCCTGTCCAGCGACCACCGACTGCGTGACCGAGACGAGCGCACCGTACTGGGCAAGGTGGTAGTAGAGCGTCTCCCGCCCATCGGCATGGCGCAGGCGGACGAAGTTGCCCGCCGAATTGTGCTGGTTGGTGCCGAACGCCTCTTCGATGTCAACGACGACTCCGGCACGGGCCGCCGCCACGGTTGTGAAGTTCGACATCGGGTAGTCGAGCCCGGAGTGCTGGTCGTACACGCGGCCGTAGTGCGGAACGGTGTCGAGCCACAGCTGGCCGGTCCAGTCGAGCTGATAGCCAACGCGCGGATCGCGATCTACGCCATAGCTGAGCACGGTCGATGGGTTATGGAATGGGAGGGTGAAGTCGTCAGCCGCGGCGACCGGAACCGTCGCCGAGGAGGCAGCGGCAGCGGCGAGCACGACGGCAGAAATGACTCGGCGGGTCATGGCCGGCACCCCCGACCGTCCCCCAGCCAACAGGCGGCGGGACCCACGCGCGTGACGCGGGCGCCGGTCAGGTCGAACACGTCGGTGGATTCCGGGTCGAAGAGCATGAGCAGTGACGCGTCCGGGGAGAAACGGGCAAGTGATCCAGCTCCGATCCTGACCGGCAGGGAACCGGCGTCCATCTCCGCGAGCCAGGTCACCCCTGCCTCCGGCCAGGAGCGCCACCGGCCATCTGGGCTAACCGCGACGCTGGCGGCCCCAGCGAGATCGGTCAGCGTCGCTTCGGTCCCGTCGGGCCGGTGCTGGACAAGCGATACCCCGCCCCCGATCTCGTGTTGCACGAGAAGGAACGATCCGTCCGTCAGCGCAGTCGCTCCGTAGACCAGTTGGTCCTCGGCGGCCACCGATCCGACCGGCGCGGCGTCGCCAGACTTCGGATCGAGGGTCTCGGCCGCGGCCCAGATCGGAGCGTCGACCGCAGACAAACGGACGGCGAGAATCCGACCGTCGCGCAGCACGGTGGGGTCTGGTCCATATGGCCCGTCGCCCAGGCGGACGGCCGCGCCGGTGATGACGTCGACCTGCCACATGGCGCCGGACAGATCGACGACGGCCAGCCATGCGCCTCCCGGCTCGAATGCCGCTCCCCAGACTCCGGGGAGGGCCACCTCGAGCTGCGACCCGTCGTCCCGGACGAGGGTCAGCGGTCCCGTCTGGCCCGGCTCGACGGTGGAAACGGCCACGGTCTCGCCGTCCGGAGAGGCGGCGAGCGGACGGGCACCCGCACCGCCACCGGACGGTCGGGCCTCGACAATGCCCACGCCATCGACGGCGCGCATGGTGAGCGTCAGGTCGCCGCCGGTGTCCCGCAGCGTGGCGGCATCTCTGGCGGTGACCGGGGGCGGCGGGCCGGCTCGGACCTGTGGCGAAACGAGAACGATGACGAGAGCGAGACCGAGCGCTGCGGCGCCGGCAGCAAGGAACAGCAAGACGCGGATGGGCACCTCAGACCTCCGAACGGACAGGAATGGAAGCGAGAACGGAAGCGGGCGGTCGAGGCGGCGGCGCAGGTACTCCAAGCGAACAGGACCCCGCTAGCCTGCCGGGCCCCACTTACCGCGGACGTACCGCATACTCACCGGCCGTGGACGACGCCGCGATCCCCGCCCTGCTGCTGGCGCTCGGGGGGCTCACGATCGTGGCCGGCGTCGCGCTCGTGCGCTGGAGCGGTGCCGACACCCGCGCCGGGCGTCGCCTGGCCGGCACCAGGCCAGCATCACTATCCGACCTGCGCGCGGCTGCCGCCCGCGATGAGCTGCCCCGCGGCGAGGTTCGGGTCGAGGGCCGGGTGCGATGCTCCGATCCCATCCGCACGGCGGATGGGGAGCGGCTGGCCCTCCTCCACCGCGACGTCGAGGTCGAGCAACCGGACGGGAGGTGGCGGTTGATCGAGCGCCTCCGCGACGCGCGGACGATCGACCTCTGGGAGCGGTCAACATCGGTCCAGCTCGATCTCGGCCAACTGGCGGAGCCGCTGATCACGATCCCCCACCGGTGGGAAGGCACGCCGGCGGAACTGGACGCCACCCACCAACCGGCCGTCGCCCGTGTCAGCGCCGAGAACCGTCCACCCCGGCGGGCGCGGGCGGTGACCCGGCAGGTGATGCTCGTCGACCAGCTGATCGTCGTCGCCGTTCCCGGTCGGACCACCGACGGCGCCCTTCGACTGGATCCGCCATCAGCTGGCTTTCTCGTCGCCACCGTCGAGCTGGACGTGGCCCTGCGCCTGTTGGCGGGCCCCCATCGGCGCCGGATGATCGCCGGCTACGCGGTCTCCGCCGCCGGACTCCTGGCGCTGGCGGTCGGCATCGGAACCCTGGTGCTCGCGGTCCTCGGCTGACGCGCCCGAGCCCACCAGCGCCCCCAATTCGGCCACTCGATTGGTACCAACGGGGCATGGAGCGGCGGAGTTGCCTTTTCTAGCATGGGCTGCACGCCGCCTACCAGATCTTCCATTCATCACCTGGAGGCGGAACCAGGGAAACCAATGGCCTCATCTTCCACAGGCGGATCGCGACCG
>DATFEC010000311.1:0-5118 GCA_035251655.1 Candidatus Limnocylindria bacterium
TGGCTCCGACCGGGACGCGCCTCCGGATCCGCGGCGTGGTCACGCTTCCAACTGGCCTGGTGGATGCGAGCAGCGCGGTCGTTGCCGATGCTGGAGGTGCGATCCTGGTCCGGACCGGCTTGGAGGTCGGTCGCCTGCGCCGCGGCCAGCTGGTCGAGCTGACCGGCACGCGGTCGACGCTGTCGGGGATGGTCAGCCTGCGCGTCACGCAGCGGGCGACCTTCCTCGGAACGCAGGCGGAGCCGGCGGCGGTCCGGCAGACCACGAGCGGGATCGGCGAGGCGGACGAGGCCCGGCTCGTCGTGGTTCGCGGTCTCGTCGGAGACGGCCCGCGACGCACGACCGGCGGTGGGCTGACGCTCACGGTGAACGATGGAAGCGGGCCCCTGCGCGTGTTCGTGGCGGCCGCCACCGGCATCACCGCGCCGGCTCTCCCCTCCGGATCATGGGTCGAGATCCGGGGCGTGGTCGGCCAGCAGACGACCGGATCTGCTCCCGACGCCGGCTACCGGCTCTGGCCCCGAGACCGGGAGGACGTGCAGGTCCTCGCCCGCGCCGCGGCGGGGGTCCGTGGCTCGAGCAGCGGAGCGTCGACTGGAAGTTCTGGCGAGTCCCGCGCACAGCCTGACGGGGCGTCAGCGCCACTCGCCGTCCCGGCCCTGACCGGTTCTGATCTCGGCGGAGCGGCGGCCCTCGCTCCATCGGTCCCCGAGCGGGGCCCCTCCGACGGCTCGGGGCGGACCGCGGTCCCACCGATCCGGGTGCCGCTGGCGGCGGGGCTCGGCGGCCTCGCCGGGCTCCTGGCGCTCGCCTGGCGCCACGGGACGTGGACGCGCTTGCGTGACGAGGTCGAGGCCCGGACAGGCTGAGGCACCACGCCGCACGACGAAAGGGAGGACGAGTCGTATACCCTCGCCCCGTGAGCGACGTCACGAGCGCCGATTCGCCGCACAGCGGTTCCCGCATGTACCACATCGCGCTCGAGCGCGGGGAGCTGGCGGAGTACATCCTCCTGGTCGGCGAGCCGAGCCGGGTGGCCAAGGTCGCCTCCCGGTTCGACAGCGTGGAGCTCGAGCGCAGTAACCGAGAAATCACGACAGCGACCGGGACCTGGCAGGGCATGCGCCTGTCGGTCATGTCGACGGGCATGGGCCCCGATAACACCGAGATCGTGCTGGCCGAGGTGCTGGAGATCACCGACCAGCCGACATTCGTGCGCGTTGGCTCGTCGGGCGGGCTGCAGCCGGACATCGGTCTCGGCGACCTGGTGGTCTCGACCGGGGCCGTTCGCCTGGAGAACACGACCGACTTCTACGTCCACCCCGGCTATCCGGCCATTGCCCATCGAGACGTCGTCCAGGCCCTGGAGACGGCATGCCGCCAGCTGGGGTACGTCTATCACGTGGGGATCACCGCCACGGCACCGGGCTTTTTCGCCCCGCAGGGAAGGGCGATGCACACGCTCCCCGTTCGCTATCCTGATCTCGCCGAGGAGCTGCGGCGCCAAGGAGTCGCGAACCTCGAAATGGAGTCGTCAGCACTTTTCGTGCTGGCGGGCCTGGCCGGATCGCGTGCGGGCACCGTCTGTGCGGTGTACGCGCAGCGAACCGCCGGGACCTTCGTGGGGGAAGGCGCGGACAAGGAGGCCGCGGAGGCTCGCTGCATCGAGGCCGGTCTGACCGGCATCCACCTGCTCTGGGAGAAGGACAGGAGCGGCGGGTCGTAACCAGAGAATCAAACGCTTAGGAGGCAGACGAACCGATGGCGACCGACGGCTACTGCGTCAAGTGCAAGACAAAGCGGACCATGAAGGATGACCGCAAGATCACGATGAAGAACGGCAAGCCCGCGACGCAGGGCACGTGCCCCGTGTGCGGCACCAAGATGTTCAAAATCGGAGGCTGAGGCCCCCGTTCGCCTCATCGGCCGCCGAGCCCCGCTCGGCGGCCTCTCCATTTCCGGCCGGTAGAATGACCACAGTGCACGCCGGCGACTCCGGGCCGATCTTGGCCATCGATCTCGGCGGCACGCTGATTCGGGTCGCGCACCTGAGCTCTGACCTGACTGTCGCGCACCGCGAGGTGATCCCGACGATGGCGACCCTTGGTGTCGAGAGCATCCTCGATCGGATGATCTCGACCGCCCACGCGGTGCAGGCTGCCGCGGAAACGGCGGGCCGGCCCGCTCCCACGGCAATCGGCGTGTCCTGTCCTGGTCCGCTAGATCCCCAGCGAGGCATGGTCCACCAGCCGCCAAACCTGCCGGGCTGGGACGAGGTTCCGCTCGCGGATCGGCTGGCCGACGCGCTCGGCGTCCCCGCCTTCCTGGAGCGGGACACGAAGGTCGCCATGCTTGCCGAGTGGCGGCACGGGGCGGCGGTCGGCGCCCAGCACGCGGTCTACATCACCGTCTCGACCGGGATCGGCGGCGCGATCGTGGTCAACGGACGGTTGGTCGATGGCCCGGACGCGACGGCCGGGGAGGTCGGTCACCTGACCGTGGACCTCGACGGCCCACCCGACGGCGAGGGCGCGCAGGGCCACCTGGAGGGCCTCGCCTCCGGCGCCGCGCTTGCGCGGGACGGCGCAATCCTGCTCGACCGGGGACAGGCGCCCAGGCTGGCGGACCTCGTGTCGTCCGGGACTCCATTGGACGCGGCCGCGGTCTGCGCCGCCGCCGACGCGGGCGACGCCGCCTGCCGGTCGCTGCTTGACCGCGCGTGGAGCGCCATCGGCGCCACCTGTGCCGGGCTCGTCAACCTGCTGAACCCCGAGGTGATCGTCCTCGGCGGCGCCATCGCGGATCACCGCCCCGACCTCCACGATGCGGTGGGCGCGGAGATTGCCAACCGGGCGTTTCCGCTCCCCGGGGCCCGGGTGCAGGTCCGGCCGTCGCGGTTCGGGGAGAATGTCTCGCTCGTCGGCTGCTGGCCGCTCATCTACGACACGGAGGCTCGGAGCTGATGTCCACCCGGATCGCGATCAATGGCTTCGGCCGCATCGGACGCCAGACGCTGCGCGCCATCCTCGAGCGACATCCCGACGAGCTCGAAGTGGTGGCCGTCAACGACCTGGCGCCGACCGCCACCAATGCCCACCTGTTCCGCTACGACTCGACGTACGGTCGCTATCCCGGCGAGGTGAGCGCGACCGAGACCGAGATCGTGGTTGATGGCCACGCCATCCGTGCCTGCAGCGAGAAAGACCCCACCGCGCTGCCCTGGGCCGAGCTCGGCGTGCAGCTGGTCGTGGAGTCGACCGGGGTGTTCACCGACGCGGAGAAGGCCAAGGCTCACCTGGAGGCGGGGGCGGCCAAGGTCATCATCAGCGCGCCGGCGAAGAACGAGGACGTCACGATCGTCCTCGGCGTGAACGAGGGGACCTACGACCCCGAGCGTCACCACATCGTGAGCAACGCCTCGTGCACGACCAACGGGCTCGCCCTTCCGGCCAAGGTGGTGTTCGACACCTTCGGCATCGAGCACGGGCTGATGACCACGGTCCACTCTTACACCAACGATCAACCGGTGCTCGACGTGTTCCACAAGGACCTCCGTCGCGCCCGGTCGGCCGGCCAGAACATCATCCCCACCACCACCGGGGCCGCGAAGGCACTCGCCCTGGTCATCCCCGAGCTCAAGGGTCGATTCGACGGATTCTCGCTGCGGGTCCCGACCGCGACCGTAAGCGTGATCGACCTCGTCGCTCAGACCACGAAGCCGGTGACCGCGGACGCGGCAAACGCGGCGTTCCGTGCGGCGGCGGAAGGCTCGATGCAGGGGCTGCTCGGCTACACCGAGGAGCCGCTGGTCAGCATGGATTTCAAGGGCGACGACCACTCGTCGATCGTCGACGGCCTCTCCACCATGGCCACCGGGGATCGGATGGTGAAGGTCATCGCCTGGTACGACAACGAATGGGGGTACAGCTGCCGGGTCGCCGACCTCGCCGCCTTCATGGGCGAGCGCCTGTGAGCGTTGCCCGGTTCCGGCCGCTCCACAAGCAGACCGTTCGCGACGTCGATGTCCGTGGCAAGCGGGTCTTCCTTCGCGCCGACCTCAACGTGCCCCTTGACGACGGTCGGATCACCGACGACACCCGGATCCGCGCCAGCCTGCCGACGCTGATCTACCTCCTCGAGCAGGGCGCGATCGTGGTCATGGCCAGCCACCTTGGGCGACCTCATGGCAAGGTGAACGACGCGTACCGGCTCAAGCCGGTCGCCGACCGGATGAGCCAGCTCCTGCGCCGACCGGTGCGCATGACCGGCGACGCGCTGGGCCCCGGCGTCCAGGACGCGATCAACAAGCTGCGGCCGGGGGACATGATCCTGCTCGAGAACCTGCGGTTCCACGCCGGAGAGGAAGCGAACGACCCGGCCTTCGCCGAGGCACTGGCGTCCTTCGCGGACCTCTATGTCAACGACGCGTTTGGGTCCGCCCACCGGGCGCACGCCTCGACCGAGGGCATCACCCACTTCCTGCCGGCCGTGGCCGGCCTCCTCCTCGAGCGGGAGGTGAACGCCCTGTCGCGCCTCCTGGACAAGCCGCCGCGGCCGTTCCATACGGTCATCGGCGGGGCCAAGATCTCGGACAAGCTCAACGTCCTGCGGGTCCTCGTCGGGCGGTGCCAGGCGATCCTCGTCGGCGGCGGCATGGCAAACACCTTCCTCGCGGCCAAGGGTCTCGAGCTGGGCAAGAGCCTGGTCGAGACCGAGCAGCTGGAGAATGCGGCCGCGATCATGGCCGAGGCCCGTCGGCGACGGACGCGGTTCATGCTGCCGACCGACGTCTTGATCGCGCCCCAGGTCCACCACCGCGCCCCGCGTGAGGTCGTCTCGGTGAACGCGGTCCCGAAGGACTGGATGGTCGTCGATATCGGACCGCAGACGATCGAGAAGTACCGCACGGCGCTGAAGGCGGCGCGCACGATCTTCTGGAACGGGCCGATGGGCATCTTCGAAGTCGTCCCGTTCGCGGAGGGCACGAACGCGATCGCCGAGGCCATCGCCGGGCAGACCGCGAAAGGCGTGGTCACCGTGGTCGGTGGCGGCGACTCGGTTTCAGCGGTCCAGCAGCTCCGCCTCAGCGACCAGATGAGCCACGTCAGCACCGGTGGG
>DATFEC010000162.1:0-7212 GCA_035251655.1 Candidatus Limnocylindria bacterium
CCGGACCGATCCGTGCCGGGGGTTGCCCACCCATGAGGCTGATAGACTCGCCGCCGAAAGCCGCAGGAAGCCGCGTGCCCGCGCCAATCCGCATCGACGACCTGCTGGCCGCCACCGGCGGCCGGCTGCAGGCCCCGACCACCGTCCGGTCCTTCCGCCTTGCCGTCGTCGACTCCCGGAAGGCGCTGTCCGGGTCGCTCTTTGTCGCGCTTCCCGGTGAGCGGACCGACGGTCACCGTTTCGTGTACGACGCGCTCGCCGCCGGCGCGGTCGCAGTCCTCGTCGAGCGCGAGGTGGACCTCCCGGCGGGGACCGATGCCGCCGTCGTCCGCGTCGCCGACAGCCTCCGTGCCTTCCAGGACCTCGCCGCCTGGTTTCGGGACCGGTTCGCGGTCCGCGTGGTGGGGATCACCGGCTCGACGGGCAAGACCCTCGCCAAGGAGGTCACCGGCGATGTCCTGGCGCGGACGCTGACCGTCCTGCGTAACGAGGGCAACCTGAACTCGGAGACCGGCCTGCCGATGACCCTGCTCCGCCTCGAGCCGGAGCATCAGGTCGCCGTGCTCGAGATGGGGATGTACACCGTCGGCGAGATCGGCCGGCTGGTGGAGATCAGCCGTCCCGAGGTTGGCGTCGTGCTCTCGGTCCATCCCACCCATCTCGAGCGAGCCGGCAGCCTGGAACGCATCGCGCAGGCCAAGTCAGAGCTGCCCCGCGGCCTGCCGAGCGACGGTCTTGCCGTCCTCAACGCCGACGACCCCCGGGTCGCGTCCATGGCGGCCGAGACCCCTGCCGCAGTTCGGACGTTCGGCCTGGGCGAGGGGGCGGAGGTCAGGGCCACGGACCTCGTCTCGGAGGGTATCAGCGGCGTCACCTTCACCCTGGTCGCCCCCTGGGGCAGCCGTCGCGTCCGGAGTGCATCTCCGGGTCGACACCTCGTCCCGCACGCCCTCGCCGCGGCGGCGGTGGCCGAGCATTTCGCCGTTCCGCTGACCGAGGTGACGGCCGCCCTCGAGGCCGGCAGCCGTGCCGCGCACCGGATGGCGATCGAGGAGCTCCCCGGCGGCGCGACCCTCGTCGACGATACCTACAACGCCTCCCCGGTGTCGGTCTCGGCCGCCCTCGCATTCCTGGCGGAGACACCGGTTGGCAGCGGACGGCGCCTGGCGGTCCTGGGGGACATGCTCGAGCTGGGACCCGGGGAACGCGCCCTGCACGAGCGGATCGGGGTCGAGGCCGCCGCCGTTCTGGATGGACTGGTCGCGGTCGGAGAGCGGGGCCGCTGGATCGCCGACGCCGCCCGCGGTGCGGGGCTGGCTCCGGTCGCCACGGCGCCCGACGCCGAGGCGGCCGTGGCGGTCGTGGACCGGGTCCTGGCACCCACCGCCGGCGACGTGCTGCTCGTGAAGGGCTCGCGCGGAGTCGCCCTCGACCGGCTGGTGGCAGCGCTAGCCGGCCATCCGGACGACGCGGACGACTGACCGATGGTGCCGCTCCTCCTCGCCGTCCTGCTCGCCTTCGGCGGCATGGTGCTCCTGGGACCGATCTACATTCGCCTCCTCCAACGGCTTGGATTCGGTAAATCCATCCGGGCGGAGGGTCCCGAGAGCCATGCGATCAAGGCCGGGACCCCGACCCTCGGCGGGATGCTCATCGTGCTGGTCGTGATGTTCCTGGCGATGGCCATGCGCCTCGAGGACGTCAGCACCCTGACCCCGATGCTGACCCTGGTCGGGGTCGGGATTCTCGGCGCGATCGACGACTACGTGAACACCCGCACCGGGTTCGGTGTCCGCGGCCGGTACAAGCTCGTGTGGCAGACGGTGGTCGGCATCCTGGCCGCGGTCTATATCCAGCGCCACTTCGACATCACGGCGATCAACGTCCCGCTCCTCGGCGAGCTGGCCGTCGGCGCGGTCGCCGTCGTCGTCTTCGTGGCGTTCGCCATCGTCGCCATGTCGAACGCGGTGAATCTCAGCGACGGCCTGGACGGCCTGGCGTCGGGGCTCCTCGTCTTCAGCTTCGTCGCCTACCTGCTCATTGCCCTGGTCGAAGTTCCTGGCCAGAAGCTGTCCCAGCCGAACCTCGCGGTGTTCTGCGCGCTGCTCATCGGCGCCCTGCTCGGGTTCCTGTGGTTCAACGTCCACCCCGCCCAGATCTTCATGGGCGACGCCGGGGCGCTCTCGTTGGGCGCTACGCTCGCGGTGGTGGCGACGATCACCGGCCAGCTTCTGCTGCTCGTGATCATCGGCATCGTCTTCGTGGCCGTGACGGTATCGGTCATCCTCCAGGTCGGCTCGTACAAGACCCGCGGGAAGCGGATCTTCCGGATGGCGCCCCTCCAGCACCACTTCGAGCTCCTCGGCTGGGCGGAGGAGAAGATCACCCTCCGGTTCTGGATCGTCGCCGCGCTGGCCGCCCTCCTGGGCTTCAGCCTGTTCCTGGCCTCGACCGGGCTGTCGTGATGCCGATGTCGGCCTCGCCCGTCCGTCGCGACCTCCCCACCAGCCGCGCCGACCTCGACGGCCGGCGGGTGCTCGTCCTCGGCTTCGCCCGCTCCGGGATCGCGGCTGCGCGCTTCCTGGCCGACGCGGGGGCGGTCGCGACGGTCTATGACCGACGGACGGTATCGGAGCTGGCGGACGCGGTCGCCGCCCTCGGTGGCCGACCGGTGAGCCTCGCCGCCGGGGTCGAGCCGGGCCACGTGCGCGCCTTGTTGGCCGAGGCCGACCTGATCGTCACCAGCCCTTCGGTGTCCGCCCACTTCCCGACCACCGATCCCTGGCTCCGCGATGCCTTGGCCGAGGCAGAGGCGGCCGGCATACCGATCGTCAGCGAGGTCGACCTGTTCCTGCGCCTGACCCGGGCGCAGGTGCTGGCCGTGACCGGGACCAAGGGGAAGACGACGACCGCGGCCCTCACGGCGGCCATCCTGGCCGCGGCCCACGTGTCCCATCGATTGGGCGGCAACATCGGCGTCCCGCTGATCGAGGAGGCCGACCGCCTCGGGCGCAGCACCTGGGCCGTCCTCGAGCTGTCGGAGCTCCAGCTGCCGACCCTCAGTCGCGGTGCCGACATCGCGGTCTACACCAACGTCCTGGCCGACCACCTCGACCGACATCGCAGCGTGGAGGCGTACCGAGCCGTCAAGCGGAGGCTGGCCGAGCTGTCGGCCGCCGACGGCGCCCTCGTCCTGAACCGCGACGACCCTGGCTGCGTGGCGATCGCCGAATCGCTGCCCAACGCTCGGGTGCACTGGTACGGGATCGAGTCCCGGCCCGGCGCCGACGCGTGGGTCGAGGACGGCTGGGTCATGGTCGGCGGTGAGCGGGTACTTCCCCGCGGTGACGTGCCCCTGCGGGGCGAGCACCTGATGCACGACGTCCTTGCCGCGGCGGTCGCGTCCCGCCTGGCGGGTGCCGACACGGCGGCCGTCGCCAAGGGAATCCAGACCTTCGGCGGGGTGCCCCATCGCCTCGAGCCGATCGGCACCCGCTCCCGGGTCGAGTACGTGAACGACTCGCAGGCCACGATCCCGATCGCCGCCATCGCGGCAATCGAGGCGTTCGGCGACCGGGGGCTGATCGTCATTGCCGGCGGCCAGGGCAAGGGCCTGGCCTACGACGCGTTCGCGGACGCGATCGCCGCCCGGTGCCGCACGGTTGTCCTCATCGGCGAGACGGCCGACGAGCTGCAACGCCTGATCGGGAGCCGAGTCCCGGTTGTCCGAGCGGACTCGATGGACGAGGCCGTGATCGAAGCGTCCCGGGCGGCCCGGGCCGGTGATGTCGTTCTGCTCGCGCCGGCTGCGGCGAGCTTCGACATGTTCGTCGACTACGCCGCCCGGGGGGATGCGTTCCGGACCGCGGTCGCGCGCCTCCCGGAGGAACCCGGATGACCGCCGCCCTCAGCGTCGCGCCCACCGCCCGAAGGAGCGCGCGAACCCGTGGCGTCCAGCGCGACCGGCGGCGGGTGTCGCTGCCGCTCGTCGTCGCCGTCGTGGCGCTGGTTTCGATCGGCGTGGTAATGGTGTACTCCGCGTCGAGCATCAGAGCTCTGCTGACCAGCGACGACCCGGCTCGCTACGGCATCGCCCAGGGGATCTTCGCGATGATCGGCCTGACCGCGATGTTCATCGTCAGCCGAATCGATTTCCGGCTGTACCGCTACCTCGCGTTGCCTGCCTACTTCGCCGCCATCGCCATGCTGGCGCTCGTGCTCATCCCGTCGATCGGGTTCGAGGCCGGCGGCTCCCGCCGATGGCTGGAGATCCCGGTCATCGGTCGCTTCCAGCCTGCGGAGGTCGCGAAGCTGGCGATCATCCTGTACCTCGCCCACTGGCTCGACCGCCGTGGCCGTGAGGCGCACGGCTTCCGGGGCGGCCTGATCCCCTTCGGGCTGCTGGTGGCGCCCGGCTTCGTGCTCATCCTGTTCGAGCCGGATCTCGGCACCGCCGGGATCTACATTGCTGCGGCGTTCTCGGTGTTCTTCATGTCCGGGGCACGTCTCACCGGGCTGTTCGTGATCGGCGGAGCGGTGCTGGCGGCCGCGGCCCTGTTCGTCAGTCGCACGCCGTACCAGCTGGCCCGGGTCACGACCTTCCTCGACCCCGAGCGCGACCCGCTCGGGGCGGGCTACAACACGATGCAGGCCCTGATGGCGCTGGCGATGGGCGGGCTGGCCGGTGTCGGCCTGGGGGCCAGCCGGCAGAAATACCTGTACCTCCCGGCCCCCTCCACGGACTTCATCTACGCCATCATCGGCGAGGAGTGGGGCCTGATCGGGACGATGATCGTCCTGTGCCTGTTCCTCGTGATCGCCTGGCAGGGCTACCGGATCGCGATCCACGCCCCCGACACCTTCTCCGGACTGCTCGCCGCCGGGATCACGACCTGGCTGGTGGTCCAGGCGGCGATCAACATGATGGTCGTGACCGCCCTCTGGCCGGTCACCGGCATCCCCTTGCCGTTCATCAGCTACGGCGGAACGGCTCTCATCATCAACCTCGTGGCGGTCGGGATCCTGCTCTCGATCAGCCGCGAGGCACAGACAGGATCGGTGTTCGATGCGCTTGGTGATCTCAGGCGGCGGGACCGGCGGGCACATCTACCCCGCACTGGCCGTCGTCAGCGCCCTGCGCGAGCTGCGCCCCGGCGCTGAGCTCGCCTACGTGGGCGGTGTGCGCGGCTTCGAGCGCCGGCTGGTGGGGGACGCCGGTGATCTGCCGTATCACCAGCTGACGGTCCGCTCCCTGCGCTCCGCCGGGCGAAGTCACCACACCGTGCTCGACCCGCTGCGTCTGGCGGCGGCCACCCCACAGGCGTGGAGGCTGCTCGGCCGCCTGCGGCCAGCCGGGGTCTTCTCGACCGGCGGTTACCTGGCCGTTCCGCTGGTGGCGGCCGCACGGGCACGGGGCGTCCCGACGATCGTGTGGGAGGGCAACGTGGTGCCGGGCCGCGCCACGCGGGCGATCGGCCGCTTTGCGACCCGGGTCGCCGTGGCATTCCCACCGACCGCGGAGGCGTTCGGGGAGCGGGCGTTCGTGACCGGCACCCCGATCCGCTCGTTCGCCGGGCTTGACCGCGCCGCCGCACGGGCCGAAATCGGGGTGACCGATGAGGACCGAGTGCTTCTTGTCTTCGGTGGCTCCCAGGCGGTGGCCCGCATCACGGCAGCCCTGGAGGACGCCCTGCCGACCCTGGTCGAGGAATGGGTCGTGGTCCACCTCGCCGGTGAGGCCGGCATGGCGGCGGCGAACGACACCCGCGAGCGCCTTCCGCCACGGACTCGGGACCGATATCGGCCGGCGCCATTCCTGACTGATGGGATGGCCGCCACCCTGGTGGCAGCCGATCTCGTCCTCGGTCGAGCAGGCTCCTCAACCTGTGCCGAAGTGGCCGCGGTCGGGGTTGCCTCGATCCTCGTGCCCTACCCCTACGCCCACGGCCACCAGGCGGCGAATGCGGCATGGCTCGCCGATCAGGGCGCAGCCGCCGCGGTGCCCGACGCAGAGCTCACCGGAGAGCGGCTGCGGACCGAGGTCGCGGCCCTCCGGAATGACGACGCGCGCGAGCGCATCGCCGCAGCGGCGCGGCGGCTCGGCCGACCGAACGCCGCTCGCGACGTCGCCAGCGCCCTCCTCGAGCTCGCGGACGGCGCGGCGTGACCGTGTCCGCGTCCCCCGATCCGACCCTCGCTTCGGTGCTGGCCCGCTTCGACCGGCTGGCCGCCGAACGCGGCATCGCGGTCCGAGGCGACGTCCCGCTGGCGCCGCTGACCACGCTCCGGGTCGGTGGGCCGGCGGACCGCCTGGTGGAGCCGCGGACCCGTGACGAGCTGCTGGCCGTTCTCGAGGTCGCGCGACTCGCCGAGCTGCCCTGGCTCGTCATCGGCAACGGCAGCGACCTGGTGGTCGCCGACGCCGGCGTCCGCGGCCTCGTCATCCGCAACCGCGCCAAGTCGCTGACGATCGAAGGGAGTCTCGTGAATGCGGACGCGGGCACGCCGATGGCCCTGCTCGTGAAGCGAGCGGCCGCGGCCGGACTGGCCGGGCTGGAGTGGGGAATTGCCGTCCCCGGCACCCTGGGCGGGGCCGTCTGGGCGAATGCCGGAGCGCATGGGAGTGAGATCCGCGACGTGCTGACCGTCGTGGACGCCTGGGATCCGACGACCGGCGGGCAGCATCGGCTGCCGAACGCCGAATGCCGCTTCGGCTACCGCGAGTCGCGGTTCAAGCACGAGCCGCAGATCATCCTCTCAGCTGCCCTGGAGCTGGCGGCCGGTGACCGGCCCGCGGCGGTCGCCGAGCGAATCGCGGCGTTCCAGGCGCAGCGCCACGCCACCCAGCCGCTCGCCGAGCAGAACGCGGGCAGCGTCTTTCGCAACCCGCCGGGGGACCACGCCGGGCGCCTGATCGACGTCGCGGGACTGAAGGGCTTCCGCGTCGGCACCGCGTCGGTGAGCACCCGGCACGCGAACTTCATCGTCACCGACCGAGGCGGACGGGCCGCTGACGTGCGTCAGCTGGCCGACGAGGTGCGGAGGGTCGTTCGCGACGCAGCCGGCGTCCAGCTCGAGTACGAGATCGAGTTCGTCGGCGCGTGGGAGGGGGACCGATGACCCGGCGCCGGATCGGCATCTTCGCCGGTGGCCGCTCCGCGGAGCACGAGGTCAGCATCGCGTCGGCCGAGGCGATCCTGCGCGAAATCGACC
>DATFEC010000194.1:0-3826 GCA_035251655.1 Candidatus Limnocylindria bacterium
TCGCACCCTCCGTCTCGTTGGGCGTGACCTACGATCCGGCCACCGACCCCTACTCGATGGCCAACACGACCAACTGGACCGGCGCCGCCGCCTGGTGGCAGGCCGGGTACACCGGTGCCGGGGTGGACGTCGCGGTCATCGACACGGGGGTGAGCCCGGTCGAGGGCCTCGCGACCCCGGGCAAGATCGTCTACGGCCCCGACCTGTCCCTCGAGTCGCAGGTCGATGCCTTTCGAAACCTCGACACCAACGGACATGGGACGTTCATGGCGGGCCTGATCGCCGGCCGGGACTCAGGCCTCACCCAGCCCTACGCCACGGCGCCTCCGTCGGCCTATCGGGGAATGGCGCCCGATGCCCGCATCGTCAGCATCAAGGTCGGCGTCGCGGATGGCGGCGTCGATGTCTCGCAGGTGATCGCGGCCATCGACTGGGTCGTCCAGAACCGCTACGCGAACGGCCTGAACATCCGCGTCATCAACCTGGCGTATGGGACGAACACGACCCAGTCGTACCTCGTCGACCCGCTCGCGTATGCCGCGGAGCAGGCGTGGCGACAGGGGATCGTGGTCGTGGCCGCCGCCGGGAACAGCGGCTACCAGAGGGGATCAGGCGCGCCAGGCCTGGCGAACCCCGCCTACAACCCGACCCTGATCGGCGTCGGCGGCTCCGACACGATGGGCACCGCGAGCCCGTGGGACAACCAGATCGCCAGCTTCTCGGCGGTTGCCGCCAATGGAGGAGCCCGAAAACCGGACTTCGTCGCCCCCGGGGCGCACATGCAGGGCCTGCGGGTCCCGAACTCGTACCTCGATCTGACGCACCCCGGCGGAATTCTCGACAGTCGCTACTTCCGTGGCAGTGGGACGAGCCAGTCGGCGGCCGTCACCTCTGGCGCGGTGGCCCTCATCCTCCAGAAGTACCCCGCAATGAGCCCGGACCAGGTGAAGGCGTTCCTGGCTGAGAACGCGAACTCGCTCAGCGTGACCCCGCGACTCCAGGGCGACGGCGAGATCGACCTGCACGGGATGCTGACCGATGCGCCGCCAAACACGTTCGGTCAATGGGCTGCCGTCTCGCTCGGGAACGGCTCGCTCGAGCTGTCCCGCGGCGCCGACCACGTCACCGACGACGGAGTGATTCTCGCCGGGGAGCAGGACATCTTCGGCCACTCGTTCAACTCGGCCGCGATGGCCGCCCTCGAAGCCACTGCCTCGTCGTGGTCGGGCGGCGTCTGGAATGGCAACAGCTGGAGCGGGAACAGCTGGTCCGGCAACTCGTGGTCCGGCAACAGCTGGAGCGGGAACAGCTGGTCCGGCAACTCGTGGTCCGGCAACAGCTGGAGCACGGGCGGCTGGTACTAGTCGGTCAAGGACAGGCGCGACGCGGACGCCATGAACCGCCCCACCGCGTGCGCCCGTCCGGCAATGGCCTCCCCGGCATGGGCCGGTCTGGGTCAACCGGCGCATCCGCGACCCGAGCTCTCCTCGCCAGGGTGAGCCGCATGCCTCTCCTGTCGCGGGTCTGGGCCTTCGTCATCGCGATCGACGTTGCCGCGGTGGTGGTGGCCGCGCTCGTGCTCCCCGAGCTGGAGCCCGTGGATCCGTCATGGCAGCTGCCGTGGTTCGTCCTGGCAGCTGGTTTCTGGGCCGCCGAGGCCCGCGTCATCCACTTTCACTTCCGGCGCGGCGCACACACGTTCTCCCTGAACGAGCTCCCACTCGTCATCGGGATGTTCCTCGCCGCGCCGCTGGACGTGGTAATCGCCCAGGCGGTGGGGTCTGCGGTGGCCCTGGCAGTCAATCGACGGCAGCCACCGGTCAAGCTGGCCTTCAACATCGGCTCATTCGCCCTGGCATCAACCGTCGGGCTCGCGGTCTTCCACTATCTCGGGTCCGGGCCGCTGACCGATCCAGCTCGTTGGCTGGCTGCGTTCGCGGGGGCGGGAGCGGCCAACGTGGTGGGCGTCTTCCTCGTTGCCGCCGCGCTCACCGTTTCCGAGGGCAGCCTGGGGTGGCGCAAGCTGCGGCAGATGCTCGGCGTTTCATCGGTCGTGGCCGCCACGAACACCAGCGTGGCGCTGCTGGCGGTCATCATCGTCATCGCCGACCCGCGCGCGGCGTGGCTCCTGGTCGTGCCCGTCGCCACCCTCTTCTTCGGGTACCGAGCGTTCATCGGGGCGCGGCAGCAGCACGAGTCGATGGAGCTCCTGTACGAGTCCACCCGCATCCTGCAGCGCACCCCCGAGCTCGACTCGGCGCTCGTTCAGCTCCTCTACCACAGCCGGACGATGTTCCGCGCCGAGCGCGCGGAGATCGTCATCTTCCCGTCCGAGCCATCGGAGGCCTACCTGCTCACCTCGGTGGCAGACGACCGGACGACGATCATGGCTCCGGGCGATCCCGCCATCTGGAAGCCACTCCATGCCCACCTCGCCGAGAACGGGAAGGCGTTCCTCCTGAACTCCACGTCGCTCGAGCTGGGCGAGGATCGCGAGGTCCGGGACGCCATGGTCGCGCCGTTGGGGGCCGATGGCGGCATCGTCGGCGCGATGGTGGTCACCAACCGGCTCGGGGACGTGACCACGTTCACCGCGGAAGATCTCCGGTTGTATGCGACGGTCGCGAGCCATGCCGGGACAGCCCTGGAGAACGGACAGCTGGAGCGCTCGTTGTCGAAGCTGTCCGTACTGCAGGACGAGCTCAAACACCAGGCATTCCATGACGGGCTGACCCAGCTTGCCAACCGAAGCCTGTTCCGGGAAAACGTCGACGCGCGGCTGGCCGCGACCACCCGCAGCCGCAGGTCGGTCGTGATGTTCGTCGACCTGGACGACTTCAAGTTCGTGAACGACTCGTACGGCCACGAAGTGGGGGACGCCATGCTCGTGGAGGTCGCGCGCCGGCTCAACCTGTGCACGAGGACCGCCGATCTCACCGCTCGCCTGGGCGGTGACGAGTTCGCGGTCTTGGTCGACGACCATGCCGACCTGTCCAACGCCGAGCACATTGCGCAGCGAGTGACCGACTCCATCGGCCAGCCATTCCTGATCGGCGACATCCAGACCCACATCACCGCCAGCATCGGGATCGCCGCCGGACGGCAGGGGAGCACGGCCGAAGACCTCCTGCGCCAGGCCGATATCGCGATGTACAGCGCCAAGGCTGCCGGAAAGGGCCGGTGGGCGGTGTACAAGGCCTCGATGCTGAAAGGCGTCCGCTCCCGGCACGATGCCGGCGAGGAGCTGCGCCGCGCGGTCGACCTGGGCGAGTTCGAGCTCCGCTACCAGCCGGTCGTCTCGCTCGAGTCGGGGGCCATCGTCGGCGCCGAGGCGCTGCTCCGCTGGAACCATCCCACGCGCGGGGAGGTCGAACCCGATGAGTTCATCGGTGCCGCCGAGGACGGCGCGATCATCGTGCCCATCGGTCGCTGGGTGCTCGATGAGGCCTGTCGCCAGGCGGCGCGCTGGGGGTCCGGGGACAGATCGGGGGCACCGTGGGTGGCCGTCAACCTGTCCGCACGTCAGCTGCTCCACCCCACCCTCCTCGAGGATGTCCGAGGCACCATCGCGCGGTCGGGCCTGGCGCCGGGGAGCGTCGTCCTGGAGGTGACCGAGAGCGTGCTCCTGCACGACGCGGAAGCGGCGATCGCCGTCATCAGCGACCTGCGCGAGCTCGGGATCCGCATCGCGCTCGATGACTTCGGGACGGGGTTCTCGTCGCTCAGCTACCTCCATCGGTTCCCGATCGACATCCTGAAGATTGGAGCCGGTTTCGTCGGCGTGGGGGATCGGAGCGACACCCGGTGGATCCTGACCGATGCGATC
>DATFEC010000235.1:0-2560 GCA_035251655.1 Candidatus Limnocylindria bacterium
CGAGAAGAGGACCAGCAGACCGACACCGAAGACGAGGCTCGCCTGCCACGGTTCGATGCCCTGCATGAGGACCTGGTCCGTGAACTCCGGGGACGGCTCCTGCACGAGCTGGAAGACGGCCTGCGTTCCCCACGAGCCGAGGAGGGCGTTGAGCGCGATCCAGGTTGGTGCGAGGAGCCAGACCGCCCGGTTGCGCAGCACGTCGCGGTAGCGGCCGAGGTGGAACAGAGAGGCTGGCACCGTCTCTTCGCTGGGAGCGGTCGGGATGTGCTCGGGCAGGTCCTCGACCCCGTAACGGAGGATGAGGAAGGTGATGCCGTACACCACCGCGTTGACGTAGAACGCGGTCGGTCCCAGGGCGGAGTACAGGAAACCGGCCACCACCGACCCCACGCCCACTCCGCCGAGGGTGGCCACCTCGAAGCGGGCCACCACCTTGCCCCGCAGCGCCTGGCTGCGCGAGGTGACGATCGCGATGTATCCCAACGCGGCCGGGACGCTGGCCGCCGCCGCCGCGCCCTCGAGGAACCGGGTGCCGGCCAGCAGCGGCACGCTGGTGGTGAGGGCGGTGAGCACGACCGCGATCGCACCCATGATCGGTCCCGGCTGCATGAGGCGGTGCGTCCCGTATCGGTCGGCAAGCATCCCGAAGAACGGGGACAGGATCAGCTCGGCGCCGAAGTACAGGGCGCCCATGATTCCGGCGGTGAGTGCAGTGACCGGCGGTCCACCGAACGAGGGAAGATCGGTCAGGTAGAACAGGAGCAGGGCGCCGGTCAGGCCGGTCGAGAAGCGCAGCGTGAAGTTGCCCAGCAGGACGGCGTTGATCGACCCGGTCACGAAGGGGGTCGAGTCTACGGGAGCGCGGCGTAGGAAAATGGCCGAGCCATTCACCGCATTCGTGAGGTTGCCATGCCCGCGCGCGTCGTCCACTTCGAGCTCCCCGCAGACGATCCTGATCGCGCCGCGAAGTTCTACGCCGATGCCTTCGGCTGGAAGGTCGAGAAGTGGGGCGGGCCGACCGATTACTGGCTGGTGACGACCGGTGAGGCTCCCGAGCCCGGGATCGACGGCGGGATCGGTCGTCGCCAGGATGCGGACGACCAGATCACGAACACGATCGACGTGCCAGATCTCGATGCCGCGGTCGCGGCGGTGGAGGCGGCCGGCGGGCGGATCACCCGGGCCAAGGGCCCGGTGCCCGGTGTCGGCTGGCTGGCGTATGCCGTCGACACCGAGGGGAACCCGTTCGGGATGATGCAGGCCGACGAGTCGGCGGCGTAGCGCCTAGGCCGCTTCCTCGATTCGGTCGTCGGCGGGGGGAAGGGGCTCCGGGTCATGCGGGGAACGGCGGCGTTGGACCGCCACGACCACCCCGCCCGCGCCGAGCAGGATCACGCCTACGCCGATCCCGAGCCGTTCACGTCCACGGTCGTCGGCTGCTTCGAGCGTCGCAAGCACCGCCTCGGCGTTTTCTGAAGCCGTTCCGTTGTCCCCGGCTTCCCAGGCCTCGCGGGCAGCCGCGAGGTCCGTCTCGGGCTCCGAGCCCAGCAGCCCGATCGCCTCGATCGGCTCCGGCTCAATCGCCAGGCCGGTGGTCGCGTCGGCGATCGTCTCGAGTGCGAGCAGCTCCCTGTTGGCCTCGGTCAGGGCCCCCGCGAGCCCGCCGGTTCCTTCGAACGCGTCCCGCAGCTGGCCCGGCGGATCGAGGTCGAGCTCCGCGGCCTGCGCCTCCAGGTCCGCGGCGAACGCGAGGATCCGATCAGCCGTCTCGAGGTCGGCGATCACCTCCTCGAACTGCCAGCTCCCCAGGTCGTAGCGGATGGCCTCGGGCAGCTCCCAGTCGCCGGCGGCGGCCACGACCTCCAGGTAGCGGGCACGTGTCTCCGCCCGCTCGGCGAGCATCTCGTTCTGCTCCTCGTTGACGACCCATGTCGTCCACAGATCGGCAAACTCGGTCCCCGCTCGCTCCTCGAGCAGGTCCAGGAGCCGCTGCCAGCCTTCGAGGCTGAATGCGACCCCGGTCCGCGGCTCGTCCGATCCATGAAACGGCTGATACGCCATCTCCCCATTCGCCGTGGCGCGCCAGACAGCCCGCAACGCCTCGAGATCGGTCCGCTCGAAGATCAGGGTGGCAAGGTGGTACGAGGCGGCGTAGGCGTAGACCTCGACTGCGTCGTTCTCGGCGCCGATCGGCGCCCAGTCGTTGAGCGGAATGCGGGCCGCGAGCAGGTCATCGGTCAGCTCGAAGGTCTCGCCGCTGACGCCGATCGCGGCCGCCGACTGGACCGCGTAGAACTCCGCAAAGGCCTCACCGATCCACCGCTCCCGGAACAGATCGTCGTTGAACCAGATGTGAGCGGCCTCGTGGAGGGTCACGGTCGCATCGGCGTCATAGCGGACGTTGATCTTCTCGGTGACTTGGTTGTAGATGCCGGCGTAGTCGCCGAGCCGGTTGGCCGACTCTTCCACTCGCAGGGCGCCGACCACCGGCCACGGAAGACCGATGAGCTCGTGCAGGGTGGGAATTCCGTCAATCATCAGCTCCTGGGTTCGCTGC
>DATFEC010000093.1:0-3462 GCA_035251655.1 Candidatus Limnocylindria bacterium
ACCGAGGAAACCGGCGGCGGACCAGCCACCTGCACCACCGATGACCTTCTCCAGGCCGGCCCACAGGAAGATGATTCCGACGCCGACCCGGAGCACCGCCACTCCGAGCTGATGCCTGCGATCGACGACTTGCATGGCCAATGCCTCCCTTCGAGTGGCCTGATGCCCCTCGTTTGGGCAGCAGTCTATTCCTGATTCGCCCGGCCACAGCGGGCCAAATGGCACGAAATCACGGGGCCCGATGCCCCAGTCAGGTTCCTCCCCCGAGTCGGTGTTTCGCAACGAACGCGGCTGCCTGGGCGCGTCGCTGAAGCCCGAGCTTGGACAGGATGGATGAGACGTAGTTCTTCACCGTCTTGTCGGACAGGAAGACCTCGGCGGCGATTTCCCGATTTGTCTTTCCCTCGGCGACCAGCAGGAGAATCTTGCGTTCCTGCGACGTCAGCTCGGCCAGCTCATCCTGCGCATCTCCGGCGGCCATCCGGCGCACGCGAGCGAGGACGCGCTCGGTAACGGCTGGATCGAGGAGCGAGTCACCGCGTCCGACGGACTCGAGGGCCGCCACCAGGTCGCGGCCACGGATCTCCTTGAGAAGGTAGCCGCTGGCTCCTGCCAGGATGGCCGCCAGCACGGCCTCTTCATCCGGGTAGCTGGTCAGCATCACGACCCTGGTGGCGGGGAGCTCGTCGCGGATGGCGCGACACGCCTCGACTCCGCTCCCGTCGGGCAGGCGGACATCCATGAGCACGAGGTCTGGCTTGAGGTGTCGCGCTGCCGCGATGGCCTCCGCCACGGTCCCGGCCTCCCCCGCGACCAGGAACGCGGGGCGCCGCTCGATGAGAGCCCGCAGGCCCTGGCGCACGACCTCGTGATCGTCGACCAGGAGCAGTCGGAGCGGGCGGCTGGGCGGAGCGGTTTCCTGCTGGGCGCTCATCTGGTGCTTTCCTCGATGTGCCTTGGGATGTCGGCCATGACGCGGGTGCCGCCACCGGCCGCGGAGGTGACCGTGAGTCGGCCGCCCATGGCCGTGGCCCGATCCTGCATGTTGCCCAGCCCGTGGTGCCGGCCATCGCGCGGCGCTGCCACGTCAAAGCCTTGCCCATCGTCCGCGATCGTGAGCCGCGCCAGGTCGCCCGCGACGGTGAGGTGGATGGTGGCGTGGCTGGCTCCGGCATGACGCCCGATGTTGCTCAACCCCTCCCGGGCGATGGCCACCAGCTGATTGGCGACCGCCGGTGGCAGCAGCAGGTCTCCCTCGACCTCGACGAGGACCTCGGGCGTACCGCTCCGCCCGGCCTCATCGGCCAGCTCGAGGAGCGCGGCGTGCAAGTCGCCAGTCGACAGGAGCCGCGGGCGAAGGTCGTAGATGAAGGTGCGGATATCGCCGATCGCGGACTGCAGCGCCTCAATCGACCGCTCGATGCGCCCTCGCGCCTCGTCGGGCTCCTCGTCCATGAGCTCGGGCACATCGTCGAGCGAGAGCGTTACCGCGTAGAGACGCTGGATGACGCCGTCGTGCAAGTCCCGCCCAATCCGGTCCCGCTCTTCCAGGACCGCCAACCGTCGCACCTCGGCGTGCAGACGGGCGGTATCGATGGCGATCGCGGCGTGCAGGGCGAACCGCTCGACGAGCTGCTGGTCGTCCGGGCTGAACTCGGCCGCCCCTCGCTTGTTGGTGAGGTAGAAGTTCCCAATCGCACGGCCACGGATTCGTACCGGCACGCCCAGGAAGCTGTGCATCGGCGGGTGATGCGGCGGGAAGCCGCTACGCCGGTCATCGGTCGACACGTCGGCGATCCGGAGCGACCGGCCTTCGCGGATGATCACGCCGAGCAGGCCCCGGCCCGTTGGCAGAGCGCCGATCAGCCGGCGATCGGCGTCGCCGATCCCACTCGTGACGAAGCGCTCGAGGGTCTCGTCCGGTCCGATGATCCCGAGAGCGGCATACTCGCCGTCGGCCAGCTCGCGGACGCGGTCGACGATGAGCTGCAGAACCCGATCGAGGTCGAGGACGCCGGCGATGCTTCGAACCGCGGCGTCCAGTGCGTCGCGCTCGCGGAGAGACCGATCAGCGACGGCGACCCGTTCCATGCCCGGGACAATATCAGGCCGTCAGGCAGATCAGTCCTCCGGCGGCTCTGCTCACTCCGCGACCGAGCACGCGCGCCGGACGTCCCGCTCCCGGGCGACCGTGACGAGGAGATGGCACCCAAGGCAGTCGCTCAGGGCCACCGGACCAAGAAGCGGGCAGCTGACCAGACCGTTGATCACGTCGCGGGTTTGGCCGGCGCAGACGATCCACGAGTCGCCCGCCGGGACGTCGACGGAAACCCGCGTCGCGCCCTGCTTCGAGGCAGCGGTGACCAACACCCGTGTCATCTCAGGTCACCTCCTGGCCCATAGGTTTACGCTCTCGCCGATCCGGGGTCACCGGCCAAATGGCCCCTCATATCGGGCCGTCTGCTCCATGACCGGTCGAACCGGATCCGCAACCCTGACCGTCAATCCGCCGCCGCGAAAGGAGAACGCCATCCCAGCCCTCGCCCCAGCCATCGGTGCCACTCGGCTGCGCGCGAGGGTGCGTGCAGATTTCGAGCTCTCCGAGGTTGGCCGCCTGCTCGAGCCGGGCGGCCCCGACGGCTGGCTCGGGGTCTCCGTCAGCGGCGGTCCGCCGGATATGCGGCGGTACGCGACCGACCTCACGGTGGGACGATCGGCTGCCGGATCCCGGTTGGCACTCCGCAAGTCGGCGTTTGTCGACGTGGGGTCGATCAGTCGCGGCGCGCACGCCCTTCGGGTCGAGATCAGCTGGCGGTCGACTTCTCTGGCACCGCTGTTTCCGGTCTTTTCTGGGTGGCTCACGGTCCGCGCGGATGAAATCGCGATCGACGGCCGCTACGTCCCTCCAGGGGGCCGGATGGGGTACGTCGCCGATCGCGTCCTGATGCATCGTGCCGCCGGATACACCGCGGAGTGGCTGTTGGGCGAGCTCGCTCGTGCCGCCGCTGATCCCCCGACCATGCTTCACCAAGCCCCTACCCCTACCAACGAGTAAGAAGGAGCGAATTCCATGGGTCGTCTGTTCGTCTACGCCGCGGCGGTCGCGAGCGTCATCCTGCTGTCGCTGATCTACGTCATCGTGGCGGCCGGCTCCGAGCTCGGAGCGCCGGAGGCCAGCCCCGGGGCGTCGGCCGGCGAGGGTGGGATCGCGGGAGAGATCGCGATCAGCGCCTTCGACCTGGGCTTCGAGCCGAGCACGGTGGACGTTCCCGAGCCGGGGACCTACACCGTCCACTTCACCAACGACGGGGCGCTCGTCCACGACGTCACCTTCGACGGGCAGCCGACCCAGGTCGCCGAGCCGGGCGAGATGGTCACCTTCGAGGTCACGATTCCCGAGGGTGGGACGACGTTCCTGTGCTCGGTGCCGGGCCATGCCGATGGCGGGATGACCGGCGCGGT
>DATFEC010000087.1:0-2296 GCA_035251655.1 Candidatus Limnocylindria bacterium
CGGGTACACGACGCTGGCTCCCGCATGCATGGGCACCAGGAATCCGGGCGACTGCTCGAAGATGTGGGACAGGGGGAGGACCGAGAGCATCCGCTCCTTCGGCCCGATGGGGAAGACCTTGGGCAGCTCCTGGGCGTTGGATGCCAGGTTGCGGTGGGTCAGCATCGCGCCCTTGGGCTCGCCGGTGGTCCCCGAGGTGAACAGGACCTCCACGATGTCGTCGGGACCGATGTCCGCGGCCGGCAACGGCTCCGCGCTGCGCGCGAGATCCGGGATTCGTTCGATGAGGAGTACTGGCAGCCCGAGCGCCTCTGCCTGCGCCGCGGTCTGCTGCGAGGCGAGAACGAGGCTCGCCCGCGTCTTGGCGGCGACCTTGGCTGCGAATTCCGGGGCACTCCGGACGTCGAGCGGAACGAGGATCACGCCCGCATGCGCGGCGCCGAGCAAGGTGATGCCCCACTCCGGGCGGTTCACCGCCCAAATGATCGCGCGGTCGCCCTTGCGCAACCCCCGGTCGTGGAGGACGCGCGCGACCCTCGGCACAATGCGGCCGAGGTCGCGGAAGCGGGTGATGCGGGTCCGGAACCCGGGCTTGATCAGCAGGAACGGCTTGCGGTCGTAGCGACGGACCGCATCCTGCATCAGCTCGAGGACGGTCTCCACGGTGGCTCCTCAGGTCCGCTCGGCGGACTGGCGGGCGAGCTCGGCAAGGGCATCGGAGGCGCCGTCTCGCATCGGCCGGAAGTGGCTGAACACGATCATATCCACGTCCAGGCCAGCGAGGCGCCGGACCGATGCACGGGCCAGGGCATGGTCGTGGCTGAAGATCGGGCTCGCGAAGGCGAGCTTCCCGCGCCGGACCTGCAGGACGTCGCCGGTGAACAGGATCCCCGGTCCCCGGGCGAACAGGCAGATGCTGCCCGGCGTGTGGCCCGGCGTGTGGATGACCTCGAGGCCACCGAGGACCGGGAGCACGTCCCCGTCGGTGAGCGCAACCGCCGTTCCCGGATGCGGGGTCATGGCCTGCAGGAGGCGGCCGCGTAGGCTCTCCCCGGGGGGCGTGGCCAGCGCCTTCCGAACCGTGAGGCCAACTCCCTCCAGATCGGTGGGATGGATGTAGATCTCCGCCCCTGCCGCATCGGCGATCTCACGGGCGCCGCCGACATGATCCGGATGACCATGGGTGCACACGATGCGATCGAGGTCGTCCATCACGCGACCGATCCTGCCCAGGTACCGATCCAACGCCGGCTTTGACCCGGCGAGGCCGGCGTCGATCAGCGTCAGCCGGTCCTCGGTCAGCAGGAACCCGCTCGCACCCCGCAGCTGGACAGCGTGGACATGGGGCGCGATCTCCATCGGTCCGACGATTGTAGGGGTCGTGCCGGCGCGGTCCGGAGGCGCGGCGATGCCGGACGCATGGCGGTGCCGGACGCATGGCGGTGCCAGGCGGAACCGTTGAATCCGGCGCTGCGGTTGACCCTGTTGGGTGCCAGGTCTAGGGTGGCAAGCATGACCCATCGATCGCGCCGCATGCTTCTCATGCTGCTTGCCCTGGCCACACTCCTGGTGGCACCTGCCGGAACGCTGGCCCGGAAGCCGGCCGACAGCGGCGCCACGGCGGACGCGTGGGTGTTCCTGCCCAACCCGGTCGCTTCCAGCGGGAACCAGGCCCTGCTCGACAACAAGGACGCGGACTCTGCCGCTCTCGACGACGAGCTGGTGGCCGTGGTCCTCACCAACCTCGACGGCACCGGCTACCTGACCGGAGACTGGGCGAACGTGCGGAGTAGTACCGGCCCGCTGGCATTCGAGACCGACGAGTCATTCCTCTACACCCGGAGCGACGACCGTTTCGAGCAGGTGATGGCCTACCACTGGGTCACCGAGGCGCAGCTCTACCTCCAGTTCCTCGGTTTCGGCAGCACGCTGCGACCGGTCAACATGGAGTCGCAGGACGTGCGGATCAACACCTGGGGCGCCGACAACAGCTACAGCTGGGACAAGCACGACGTGCTGCGCTTCGGCAAAGGCGGTGTCGATGACGCGGAGGACGCCGACGTCATCCTCCACGAGTACGGCCACGCGATTCACGACAGCCAGGTCGCCGGATTCGGGGTGGGATCCGAGGCCGGGGCGATCGGTGAGGGATTCGGGGACTACTGGGCGGTGACCGTCAGCCTCGTCGTGGCCGGCATGCCAGCCGCCCCGGCGGCCTGCGTCGCGGACTGGGACGCGATCTCGTACACCTCGACCACGCCACATTGCCTGCGCCGGGTCGACACTAACCTCACGT
>DATFEC010000076.1:0-13731 GCA_035251655.1 Candidatus Limnocylindria bacterium
TTGATCGCATCCATTCGCCAGCGTGAGCTGCTTGAGGAGGCGCACCGGGATCGGTACCAGGCCGAGCTCCCGCGGCGTCGCCGGGGCCGCATCTTCGGGATGAGCCTGCCGCGAGCGCTGCGTCGAACGCGATAAGACCACTGACCGGACTGACGCCGGGCCGACGGGCCCGGCGTCGCTCTTTGTGCCGCTCTTTCTAGAATGGCCGCCATGCCTCGCCCCCGCCCCGTCAAGCGCAGCGACACCGACGGGCTGTCCAACGCCGAGCTGGCCACCACCTTCCGCGAGATCGCGGACATGCTCGACCTGCTCGACGAGGTGCCGTACAAGGCGGTCGCCTACCGGCGCGTGGCGGACGCCATGGAGCGCTACCCGGCCGACCTGACCCCGCTGGTCGTGTCGGGCCGGACCCCGAAGATCGCGGGGGTCGGGCCGGCCATTGGAGCGCGGCTGACCGAGCTGGCGACGACCGGCCGGCTGGAGTACCACGAGCGGCTGCGCGCCCAGGTCCCGCCGGGACTGAGCGAGGTCCTGCGCATCGGCGGGGTCGGGCCGCGCACGGCGCGCCAGCTCCACGTCGAGCTGGGGATCGCGTCGCTCGAGGACTTGCGAGCCGCGGCGGAGGCCGGGCGGGTCCGCACCGTGTCCGGGATGTCTGCGCGCACGGAGCAGAACATCCTCGAGGGAATTGCCAGGTTGGACCAGGCTTCCGACCAGCGGCTCCTGATCCACGAGGCCGACCGGGTGGCGAGTGAACTCATCGACGGCCTCCGCGAGGTGAAGGGCGTATCCAGGATCGAGGCCGCCGGGTCGCTCCGTCGCCGCCGGGCGACGATCGGCGACCTCGACCTGCTGGCCGCGACCCGGAAGCCCACCGAACTGGTGGCCGCCTTCGAGGGACTGGCGACCGTGTCCCGGGTCGTGGCGTCGGGGACGGACAAGGCCAGCATCGTCATCAACGCCGACGGCGACCGCCAGGTGGACCTCATGCTGTGCCGTCCCGAGGCGTGGGGCACGCACCTCGTCCACTTCACAGGCAGCAAGGAGCACAACGTGGCGCTCCGCGAACGTGCGCTGGACCGCGGCCTGTCTCTCAGCGAGAAGGGGTTCCGCGACGTGGACAGCGGGGAGCTCCTGCTCGCCGCGGACGAGGAGGAGGTCTACACCCGCCTCGACCTGCCCTGGATAGCCCCCGAGCTGCGCGAGGGGGAGGGCGAGATCACCGCGGCACTGGCGGGACGCCTGCCCCGCCTCGTTGAACGTTCCGACGTCCGCGGGGACACCCATACCCACTCGGACTGGACCGATGGCGTGGACACCATCGAGACGATGGCCCGCGCCGCGCGCGACCGTGGCCTCGAGTACATCGTCCTGACCGATCACTCCCCGTCGCTCGGCGTGACGCGGGGCCTGACCCCTGAGCGGATCGCAGAGCAGAAGACCGAGCTGGACCGCCTCAACGCGGAGCTCGCCCCATTCCGGATCCTGCACGGCACCGAGCTCGAGATCCGTTCCGACGGCTCGCTCGACTACCCCGACGAGCTGCTCGCCGCCTTCGACGTGGTGGTGGCGAGCATCCACACCGGCCGCAGCCAGCCCACCGAACAACTGACTCGACGCGCCCTGGCGGCGATCGAGAATCCCCACGTCGACATCATCGCCCACCCCACCGGGCGGATCGTGAACCGCCGCGAGCCGGTGTCCTACGACTGGCCCCAGGTGTTCGAGGCCGCGGCGCGGACCGGGACGCGGCTCGAGATCAACGGCAGCCCTCGGCTGGACCTCGACGAGCGGCTCGCTCGCGACGCGGCGCGGGTCGGTGTCCAGCTGACCCTTGCCAGCGACGCGCATCGGACCGAAGAGCTGTTGTACCTCGACTACGCGGTGGGAGTTGCCCGTCGGGCGTGGCTAGAACCGGAGCAGGTCGCCAACGCGGCCGGCGCGGAGGGTTGGACCCGATGAGCGTCGTCGCCGACGGCCGCCGCCTGTTCCGCGCGTGGCGGGTGCTCGGCTCACGGGCGATGAAACGGGCCGGGCCGCTCGTCCTGCCGCTGTTGATGGCCGCCCTGGTGGCGGCCGGCTGGTCGGTCGACCTGGTGGCCCTAGCTGCTGTCCTCGCCCTCGAGCTCGCCCTCGCCGGGCTCGGCACCGCCGCCCTGCTGGGTGCTGCGAGCCCGAACACGGGGTACGCGCGTTACGCGATCTTCGCGGTGAGCGCGGTGTCGGTTACGCTCGCCGGGCGGCTGCTGCCGCCCGGCATCGGTCCATTGGCCGCTCCGTTGGCTTGGGCGTTCCTGTTCTGGGTCCTGTATATCGAGCGCCATGGGCCAGCGATGCCCGGCTACCGCCTGTCGCTGGACGTCACCCTGGTCCTGACCGTGTTCTCGGCAACGGCGGGGATGGGAGGCCTGCTGCCCACCGAGCTGTGGCTGCTGGCCATGATCCTGCTGGCGGCGCTGGTCGCCGTTCCCTGTTTGCGGGCGGCCGAGGCGCGCGGAGCGCTGGGGGCCACGGCCGTGGGCCACGCCCTGCTCCATCTGCTCGTCGTGCTCCAGGTGGCGACGGCCATGCTTCTGCTCGAGCTGCCGTCGCCGGTCGGTCCCGCCCTCGTGGCGCTGACCTTCCATTCGTGGAGTGGCGCCGCCGACGCCCTGGAGTCGGGCGTCTCGAACCGCGCGGTCTTCCTGGAGTACGGCTCGCTGGCGGCCATCGGTGCGATCGTTGCCCTGTTCCTGAGCGGCACCTGACCCGGTCATGTTTCGTTGACATCGTGCGGGGCTGGGTGATACAAACTGTCGCCCTCCGACGGTTCCGCCTGCCGCACGCGGCGCCGTTCGCCCACTGACCACGCCGCGGGGAGAGTCGCTCGCCCATGACCGCCGGGGATCCTGACGCCAACATCCGGGAGCGCCGCCAGCTGGCGGAGATCGCCGTGGCCCAGGCTGCCCGCGGGGAGTGGGAGGCCGCGGTGGAGACGAATCGCCAGCTCATCGAGCTGGGCGGGGACGTCGACGCCTACAACCGGCTGGGCAAGGCACTGACCGAGCTCGATCGCCTCCCGGAGGCGCTGGAGGCTTACCAGTCCGCCCTCGAGAAGGACAAGCTGAATCGCATCGCGGAGCGGAACGTCGAGCGGCTGGAGGCGCTCCTCACCTCGGCCGACGCGCCTCGCGGTGATCGCCACGCGACGCGGGCGCCCGCGGCGCTGTTCATCGAGGAGATGGGCAAGACCGGCAGCGCGCGGCTCATCAACCTCGCGCCGGCGAAGCAGCTGGCCCCGTTGTCGGCAGGTGACGCGATCGAGCTGAAGGCGACCGACGGCGAGCTGGAGGCCCGTGTGCGGGGGATCAAGGTGGGCCAGGTCGAGCCGCGAATCGCGAATCGCCTGCTCGAGCTGATGGCGAACGGGAATCGGTATGAGGCGGCCCTGACCCACGTCCAGGACGAAGACCTGCGGCTCATCATCCGCGAGACGTTCGCGGACCCGTCGAACTTCGGAAAAGTCTCATTCCCCGGGGCTGCCGCGGGGCGGAGTACTGACGTCCGACCGTACATGAAGGGCAGCGCCCTCCGGTACGATGACGACGAAGAGTCGGAGGAGTCCGAAGAGGAGCCGGAGGAGGTCGAGGAGCTCGACACCACTCTGCCGGAGCTCTCGAGCGAGCCCGATGAGGAAGAGGAACTGCTCGAAGAGACCTAGCCACCATGACCGAGGGCGCCCTCGAACGGAAGAGGCTGGACCACGTCGTTCTTCCGCGGCGCCTCCCAGGCCTGGCGCTGCTCGAGCGATACTTCCCATCCCCGGCCGATAACGTCCTCGACGCCGAGCTCGCGTCCTTCGCTTCCCCCGGCGACACGGTCCTTGACCCATGGTCAGGCACCGGCTGGACGGCGCGCCGCGCGGTGAGCCACGGGATGCGGGTTGTCGCCGCCGAGGCGAGCCCGTTTGCCCAGATGGCAGCGCAGGCGTTCCTCCTCGCGCCGGAGGTGGCGGCGGTTGACGCCGCATTCGCCCAGCTCAGCGCTTCGCGGCGGGTCGACATCCCGCTCCGCCAGCACATCGAGGAGCTGTACGCCTCCCGCTGTCCCGCCTGCAACCGGCCGGTGCTGGTCGAGGAGTTCATCTGGCCCCGCGATGGCGACGCGCCCGGCCGCAAGGTCTACCGCTGCACCGCCTGCGACATCTCCCTCGGCGGTCCCGACGAACGGGTCGCCCCGGTGGACGAGGCCGATTACGCCAAGCTCGGGCTCGAGCCGCCGGCGCCGGCCTCCGAGTCGCCTGCCGTCGAGCCTGCCGCCGACGCTGACGAGGACCTTCCGCCCGCGCCATTCGGGCTGATTGGGGACCCGCTCCCGGACGACCAGCCGCCACTCGCGCCGCTCGGCGAGCCGGGAGGCCCACCCCCGCCGCCGACCCGCCTGCCGGACCCACCAAGCTCGCTCGGCACCGAGGAAGGGCCCCGGTATGCGTCCACCGTTCGCCCGATGCCCATCCCGGTACCCGTCGGGACCGATCCCCGGCAGGGCCTCGCCTACCAGCAGCTCCAGGACCGGTTCCCGGTGCTCGACGACCGACGGGAGGTCGTCGACGAGCTGCTCGACCTGTACACCTCGCGGAACCTGTATGCCCTCCAGGCGATCGCGAACAAGATCGACGCGGAGTTCCGCGACCAGCCGTTGGCGGCCGTGTTCCGGCTGGCGCTCGCCGGTTGCCTCCTCCCCGCCAGCCGCCTGAACGGCTACCCGGGGCGGGTGGCTTCGCTCCGGATCAGCGGCGGCCATGTCCGGCAGCCTGCCTCGCGCCATCACCGCGAGGTCAACGTCTGGCACCTGTTCGAGGTCGCCTACCAGGATGTGCGGACCGCGCTGGCTGCCCTTGGCCGCGATCGACGACCGGTGCGCTTTGCCGCGGATCTCGACGAGCTCGGCGGGATGGCGGCCGCCAACCTGCTGTGGATCCGCTGCCGACCGGCGGTGGTCGGCCAGTACCTGCCGCCGGAGAGCGTCGACCTGGTCATCGGCGCGCCCCCGCCGCCCGAATCCGTGGACGAGCTCTCGTTCGAGTACCTCGCCACGGCCTGGTTGCTCGGCCGGGAAGCGGCCGAGACCCTGCGGCTCGAGCCGCTGTTTGGCGGCGGGTCACGGTCCGATGGCGCGGAGGTGACCGCCTTCCGCCACGCCCTCGCCTCGGCCGCCGGGGCGCTGAAGCCCGGCGGCTGGTTCTCCGTCCTGTTGGAAGGGGACGACCCGGACCGGGTGCTCGCGGTCGCGATGGCCGGAGCCGCGGCCGATCTCGAGCTGGTGCACGCCATCCCCCGCGAGTCGGGGCGCTCGGGTGACGCGGTCACCCTGCATTTCCGCCGAGCCTCGGCCGAGGATCGGCTGAGGGACGCCGTCCGCCCCCGGCCCCTTCGGCTGGGTGCGACCGACGGCCATCTGACCTATCCCGAGCTCGCCGGGGCGATCGAGAAGGCCACCGTCGCGCTGCTCCGCGACCGGGGGGAGCCGGCTGGCCTGGGCCGGATCGCATGCGCGGTGCTCCTCGAGCTCGAACGGACGGGGCTCCTCCGGCGCCTCGTCCAGGCCCGCCCCCCGGAGGAAGAGGACGGCGAGGGGGCGGCCGGCGGCGACGTGGTGGCCGACCGCGTCGAGCGCGGCGGCCCCGCGCTGCTCGCGGTCCTGCTGCGCGAGGAGCTGTGGCGCGAGGACCATCCGAGCCTGATCCGGGTCGGCGACCCGCAGAACCCAGGCTGGTGGCTCCGCGAGCCGGAGCTGGCCGCGGACGGTCCACTCGCGGACCGTGTGGAGTGGGCGACCTTCTCCCTGCTCACGACTGCCGGCCGGCTGGACGAGACCTCGTTCCTCGATCGGATCTACGCGCTGTTCCCGGGGATTGCCTCGCCCGACGAGGAGCTGGTGCGAGCCTGCCTCGCTGCGTACGCCCAGGTGGACGATCGCGGTCAGCTGCGGAGCGAGGAGGACCTCGCGACCCGGGTCGCGGACCACACCCGCGTCCTGGCCGCGATCATCGAGTTCGGCCACCGGCTCGGCCTCCGAGCATGGGTCAGCCGCCGCGAGCAGGAGCGGGCGTGGCAGCAGGGCACGCTCGGCGACCTGCTCAAGGAAGACGAGCGGCGGACGTACCTCCCACTCGTCATCCGCGCCCCGGCCGAGGTCCTGGGCTCGGTCGACGCTCTGTGGTACGTCCGCAACCGCTCCTCGTACCTGTTCGAGGTCGAGTGGACCGCGATGCTCGGTGAGGCTGTCCTCCGCCGAGGAGCGCAGGTCCCGACGTCCGACCAGCAGGCACGCTTCCTGGTCATCCCTGCCGAGCGGACAGACCTGCTCCGCCTGAAGTTGGCCCGCTCCCCGTGGGCGCGGACCGAAGTCGAGCGACAGAACTGGCACGTCCTGAAATGGCCGCACCTGGAGGCGCTCGTTGCCCGTGAGGGTGCGCGGATCGAGTGGCTGGAGCCGATGATCGGGTTGGACCCGCTGGTGGAGCGCGGCGGCAAGCAGCTCACCATGTTCGGGGAGTAGCGCCACGGATCGCGCCCGCGCTTGACGGGCGTTCGTATAGTCGGGTCCGGGAGTGCCGTGGTTCCCCCCTGCGGCACTCCCGCTACGTTGTCCCGCGTTGTCCCGCCCGTTCAGGCGGTCCGGCTGGCCCTCCGGCCGGGGAGCGCACGCCGCCGCCCCGGTGGGCGGCCGACGGCCCGCCGCACGACCTGCATGACCTCCTCCACGTACGGCTGGCCCTGACCGCTGTTAATGGCGTGGGTCAGGCAGCCGTCGATGTGGTCCTCGAGGACGAGCATCGCGACCCCGTCGGCGGCGGCGGTCATCGCCTCGACCTGTTGCAGGATGTCGAGGCAGTAGGCCTCGTTCTCGACCAGCTTCTGCAATCCGCGGGCCTGGCCTTCGATCCGCCGCAGGCGGTTCAGGAGCTCCTTCCGGTCGCGGGTGTAGCTGTGGCGAAAGTGGCCGTCGTGCGTGTCCATACTCGGGGGTAGTATGGTGAGGACCACGCGATCGGGTCAATTGGTCTGAACGGCGAGCCTGGATCCGATGGGTCTGAACGGCGAGCCTGGGTCCGAACCGGCGTCCGATACGATGGCCTGGTGCGTCGACATGCCGTGCTCGCCATGGCTGCATCCATCGTTATCGCCTGCGCGCCTGTGCCAGGTCCGACCTCTGGCGACTCGGGCCGGATCGTGTTCTCCTCGAACCGTGATGGAGCCATGTCGATCTACGTGCTTGACGTCCCGACTGGCGAGGTGAGCCGGTTGACCTCGCAGGAAGGATATGCCGACATTCCCCGCTGGTCGCCCGATGACACGCGCATCGCGTTCACGGCCGACTGGTTCGAGCGAGACGGCTGCGCGTCCCCCTGTCCGTGGGACGTCTGGGTCATGGATGCCGATGGTGACCACGCGAATCGACTTTCGTTCGGCGACACGACCGAAGTCCCGGAGAGCTGGTCGCCCGACGGCGCGGCCCTTCTCATCGACCAGTTCGACGACGACGGCAATCTCCAGGTTGTGAGCCTCGATGGCTCGGGCTCCGGTATTTCGTTGGCCCTCACCAGCGGAGCGCCGAATGGCCATGCTGACTGGTCCCCGGACGGCACGACGCTGGTGTTCCTCAGCCTCCGTGACGGTGACCGGGAGCTGTATCTGATGGCCTCCGACGGCTCGAACCAGAGAAACCTGACCCGATTCCCCGAGGCGGACGACAACCTGGCGCGCTGGTCTCCAGATGGCCGCCGGATCGCGTTCGTCTCGGAGCGAGATGGAAACCGGGAGATCTACGTCATGGACTCCGATGGTCGGAACCTGGTCCGACTGACCAATTCACCCGCCGACGACTGGTTCCCCGACTGGTCCCCGGATGGTCGCCAGATCGTCTTCGTTTCGAACCGCGACGGCGACGAGGAGATCTTCGTCATGGCTGCGGACGGGACGAACCTGCATCAGCTGACGTACAACGATGCTGAAGACGGAAAACCGGACTGGACCGATTGAGCCATGCCGAATCGCCTGACGGGCGCCTCCAGCCCGTACCTCCTCCAGCATGCCGACAACCCGGTCGAGTGGTACCCGTGGGGCCCGGAAGCCCTCGAGCGGTCACGGGCGGAGGACAAGCCGATCTTCCTGTCCATCGGATACAGCGCTTGCCACTGGTGCCACGTGATGGCCCACGAGTCATTCGAGGACGCCGGGATCGCCGAGCAGCTGAACCGCGACTTCGTGGCGATCAAGGTCGACCGGGAGGAGCGGCCCGATATTGACGACGTGTACATGGCGGCGGTGCAGGCGATGACCGGGTCCGGCGGGTGGCCGTTGAGCGTGTTCCTGACGCCGGGCCTGGAGCCGTTCTTCGGCGGGACGTACTTCCCGCCCGACGACCGGCACGGCCTGCCGGCGTTCGGCCGCGTCCTCGAGGGCGTGGCGGAGGCCTACCGCGAACGGCGCGACGAGGTGAGCGGGGTGGCCGCCCAGTTGGCAGCGCATCTCCAGGACCAGATGACGGTTCCGGGCGGCGTCGACCTCCCCGGCACGTCCCAGCTCGACGGCGCCGTCCGCCGGCTGGCGACGAGCTTCGATCCTGTCCACGGCGGGTTCGGCCCCGCCCCGAAGTTCCCCGCCCCCATGACCCTCGAGTTCCTCCTGCGTCGGTGGCACACAGACCGCGACGAGGGCACGCTCCGGATGGTGACTGTCACCCTCGACCGGATGGCGGACGGCGGCATCCACGACCAGGTCGGCGGCGGGTTTGCCCGCTACAGCACCGATGCCCAGTGGCTCGCGCCCCATTTCGAAAAGATGCTCTACGACAACGCCCTGCTGGCCCACGCGTACCTCGAGGCCCACCGCGCAACAGGGTCGGCCCGATACGCCCAGGTCGTTCGCTCCACGCTCGACTTCCTGTTGGCGGAGCTGCAGACCGATGGCGGCGGCTTCGCCGCCGCGCTGGACGCCGACAGCGAGGGCGAGGAAGGGAGGTTCTACGTCTGGGACGCCTTCGAGTTCGCCACGGCGTTGACCGATGCCGGCCTGACGGCCGACGAGGTGACGGCGGTCGCGGCGCACTGGGATGTCACGCCGGCCGGGAACTGGGAGGGCCACACGATCCTTCGCCTCGGGGCGGGCTCTGCCACGGACGATGCGGATCCGGAGCTCGTCGGGCGCGCCCGTGCGGCGCTCCTCGCAAGTCGTGCGAGGCGGGGGCGCCCCGGGCGCGACGACAAGACCGTCGCCGCGTGGAACGGGCTGACGCTCCGGGCCTTCGGCGCTGCGGCGCTGGTGCTCGGAGAGGAGCGCTTCGTGGACGCGAGCCGGCGGGTGGTCGCGTTCATTCGCACGGCCCTCCTCCGCGATGGTGACCGGCTGTGGCGCTCGGCCCGCGATGGCGTGGCGCAGGTCCCCGGCTTTGCCGAGGACTACGCGATGGTTGCGGACGGGTTGCTGGGCGCCTACGCGGCCCTCGGATCGGAGGACGACCTGCTGCTCGCCGAGCGGCTCATGGCTCGGCTGTTGGCCGACTTCTGGGACGAGGACAGTGGCACGCTGTACGACACGGGGCCAGAGCACGAGCGGGCGGTGGCCCGGCCGCGATCCCTGGTCGACGGCGCCACACCGGGCGCGAACTCGGTAGCGGCTGACGTTTGGCTCCGCCTCGCGCTGCTCACCGGCGAAGCGGAGCACGATCGACTGGCGCGCCGGATCCTCGCGGCGGTCGGACCCGGACTGGAGCGACAGCCAACAGCGTTCGGGCGGATGCTGTCCGCCGCCGATCGCGCCCTGCGGCCGGCGGTTGACGTTGTGGTCGCCGGCGACCCGGGCGATCCGCGTTCTGCGGCCCTCCGCCGGGCAGCCGCCACGCCGTACGCGCCCGACCTCGTCGTTGCCGGCGTCGCGCCGGGCGACTCGCTGGGGGAACGTCCGCTGATTAGCGGCAAGGTCGCCCGCGATGGGGTGCCGACGGCCTACGTCTGTCGCGGCTACGCGTGCGAGGCGCCGACCACGGACCCGGGCACCGTCATTGAGCAGGTCGTCCGTCTCGCGCCGACGGGGAGCTAGCCCCGCAGGAACGAGAGCCGGACCCGGCGGTCAGCGCGGTCAGCGTTGGGGTCCAGCAAAGCGATCGACTGCCATGTGCCCAGCGCCAGGCGGCCGCCGATCACCGGCACGCTCAGTGATGGCCCGGCGAGCAGCGGAAGGACGTGGTCCGCGCCGTGCCCGGGTGAGCCGTGGCGGTGCCGCCATCGGTCGTCCCGCGGGAGCAGTCGATCCAGGGCCTCGACGACGTCCTCATCGGAGCCGCTGCCCAGCTCCATGACGACCAGCCCGGCGGTGGCATGGGGGGCGAACAGGTGGAGGATGCCGTCCGCGTCGCCTGCGACCGAGGCAACGAAGGTCGCGCAGGCATCGGTCAGATCATGGACGCCGCGGCGACCACCGGTCTGAACCGAAATCTCGCGGCTCTCCACGGACCGAGCGTATCGCGTGTACGATCCGCCGTCGATGGCGCCCCGTCCGCCCCGTTCGACTCGGCTCCGGCTGCTGATCCTTGGCCTGACCCTGGCCCTGGGTGGCTGTGCCCTGTTTTCGCCCAGCCCGTCGCCGAGCCCGACCCCGGTCCCGACCCCGACCCCGGTTCCGACCCCGCGCCCGACGCCGAACTTCTCGCCAACCCCCGGTCCGACCGCGACCCCCGAACCGCTGAACCCGGCACTCGTCGGACGGCGTATCACCGTCCTGTTCGCCGGATCCGACTCGACCCCGGCCCGGGTGGCGAACGGCTACGGCCCGTTGACCGACTCGATGGTCGTCGCCTCGGTCAGTGCCGACCGGACCCGCCTGGCAATGGTCGCCCTGCCGCGGGACGTTGTGGACATTCCGCTCGGCAACGGCGCGACCTGGCGGCTGAAGGCCAACGCGATCCGATTCTCGTACGGGATGGAGGGACTGCAGCGGGCGCTGTCCGCCACCTACGGGGTCCCGATCGATTACTGGGTCGAGATCAACATGCCCGACTTCCCGCTGCTCGTGGACGCGCTCGGCGGGCTCTGGATCAACGTCCCGTACGCGATCAACGACGGCCAGATCGCGCTGAGCATCGCAGCGGGCTGGCAGCGGATCGACGGGGCCACCGCGCTGAAATATGCCCGCTCGCGCTACACCGACAGCGATTACGCCCGCGCCGGGCGGCAGATGCAGCTGCTGCTCGCGCTCGCCAGTCGGATCCGCCTCGTCGACGAGGAGTTCGATCTTCCTGCCATCCTGGCGCTGCTCACCACCCTGCGGACGAACGCGCCCCTCACCGATCTGCCGACCCTGCTCGAGATCGTCGCCCAGTCCTCGCAGGCCCAGCTCACGACCACCGTGCTTCAGCCGCCAAGGTTCTCGCTGTTCACCGGCATCGAGCCTGGCACCGGCCGTGGGTACGTCCAGATCGCGAACGTGGCCCAGATGCGGGCCTACGTCCAGTCGCTGATGGCGAACTGATGTTCCGCGACGAAGCTCGCTACTGGCGTGTCCCGCAGCTGAAACACACGGCGTCGACGGCCCGAATGGTCGTGCCGCAGGTTGCACAGTCGCGGGCGAGGTCCGCTTCGCAGCGGATGCAGTACGCGGCTCCCGGCGGGTGGACGAGCCCGTCGACCGGGCAGTACGGCGCTCCGGCGGGCAGGGTCGCGGACGCGGCGGCTTCGGGAGGAAGGACCTCGCCGGCGACCGCTTCGGCCTCGATCCCGCGCTGGGACGCGCGCAGGTAGCCGATCAGCAGATACACCACGAACAGGCCGAGCCCGGCGACGAGCGCGAGCGGGACGAGGATCGTGAGCCGCTCCCCCCACCCGGTGGCGAGCGACTCGATCAATTCCTTGAGGTCCATCGGCCACCGATTCTAGCGCGGCATCCTCGCCGGAGACCGCTGCTACACTCCGCCAAAGCCCGTAGCCGGTAGCAGCTTGGCCCGACCCCGGATCGATCCCCGCACCCCGCTGAGCGAGCTCCACGTGCACCTCGGAGCAGCGGTCACCCCGGCCATCATGTGGGGGATCGCCCACGCGCAGGGGATCCGGCTCCCGACCAAGGACTACTGGGCCTTCCGCGAGCTCATCACCCTCGGCCGTCGTCGTCGGCGGACCTTCGACGGTTACCTCGACCTCTTCTACTGGACCGAGCTCATCCAGTCGAGCCCGATCGCCGTCGAGCGCAGCGTGTACGAGGTCATCGGCGGGGCGTATCGGCGCAGCAACATCACCCGCCTGGAGCTGCGCTTCAACCCGATGAAGCGCAACCGGGGCGGGGAGCAGGACCTCGACCACATCATCGCCGCCGCCGTGCGGGGCATGGACCGCGCCATCCTCGAGTACCCGCAGGTCCAGGCCGGGCTCATCTTCTGCCTCGACCGCGCCTTCAGCCACGAGCTGAACGAGATCCTCGCCGCAAAGGCGATCAGTTGGCGGGCTCGTGGCGTGGTGGGGATCGACATCGCCGGGCCGGTTGCGCCCGGCTTCCGGTTCGGGGACTACCGCGAGGTGGTCGACGAGTGCCGTCGGGCCGGGCTGGGCATCACCGTCCACGCTGGTGAGACCGGGGGAGCGGACGAGGTCGAGGAGGCGGTCACCGCGCTCGATCCGGCGCGCATCGGTCATGGCATCCGAAGCGCCACCGATCCCCGGGTGATGGGCATGCTCCGCGAGCGGGGCATCGTGCTCGAGATCTGTCCCTCGTCCAACCTGAGCACCGGCGTCGTCCGGAACCTGGCCGAGATGCGCGCCCACCTTGGGGCGCTGGTCGAGCACGAAGTGCCCTTCTCCCTTTCGACCGATGGGCCGGAGATCCTCGGCCGCTACCTTCGTGACGAGTTCGCGCTGGTCCTCGGGCGCGGGATGCTGACCCTCGACCAGGTCGAGCAGGCGATCGAGACCGGTCATCGGGCGAGCTTCGTCGAGCGCGTGCCCGCCGCTGAACGCGTCCCGGCCGCCCGCCATCGGGGCCGTGATCCGTCGGCTCGGGTAGCCCTCGAGGTCGAGGTCTGACCCTGTAGACTCGGCGCCGTGTCGTCGATCTGGCGGCCGGTCCGCGAGCGCAACCCCTCCCGCAGCCTGATGGTGATCGTCGCCCATCCGGGCGACGAGGCATTCGGGTTCGCCGGGGCGATCGCCAGCGCCGCGGCCGAAGGGGCGTACGTGGTCGTGGTGTGCGTCACCCGGGGCTACTTCGACCCGCGGATCTCCTCCAAGCCGCCGGCGCCCGGCGGGCGGAACCGGGACCTCCTCGAGTCGCTGGGCTGGCGGAACCTCGACACCGTCCGCGAGGACGAGATGCGGCGGTCCGCGGCCCTCCTCGGGGTCCGCGTCCTGCGCATGCTCGACTACGCCGAGGGCGATCTGCCGACGGTCGACTACGACCACCTCGTCGGCCGCATCGTCGAGCCGATCCGGATGCACCAGCCGGAGGTGGTGCTGACATTCGGCCCGGAGGGGGTCACCGGCGACGCGGACCACGTCACGCTGTCGCGCGCGGTGAGCGACGCCGTCAAGCTGGCGGCGGAGCCGCTCGCCTACGAAGACGACCTCGAGGAGGACCAGGTGGCGTGGCGGATCGCCAAGCTCTACCACCTCGTCGTTCCCAGCCAGGACCTGACCGTGCTGGGGTCCATGTCGCCGGTCACCGGGTACGGGACCGTGGTCGACGCGCCGACCGTCGACCTGGCCCT
>DATFEC010000074.1:0-5094 GCA_035251655.1 Candidatus Limnocylindria bacterium
CGGCTCCGACGCGGAGCAGACGTACCGGACCGCCGGCGAGATTGCGGTAACCGAGCAGGAGGATCCGCTCCTCCGCAACGCGCGCCGGCTGGTGGAAGCCGGAGCCGCCACTCCGGACCAGCTGCGAGCCCTGGTGGCTGATGCGCGCGACCGGGTCTGGGCGGCCGCCGAGGAAGCGACCAGCCGGCCACGGCTCGCCACCACCGAGGAGGTCACCGCCCCGCTGGCCCCGTATCACGCCGACCGGATCGCGATCCGCGCCGCCGAGCCGGTTCTCGGTGAGGGGGAGCGCAGCGCCGCCTTCGGTGGAACGCTTCCCGAGGTCGCGACCGCGCCCACCGGCCGGACGATGGCCGGCCATCTCAACGCCGCCCTGACCGATGAGCTGGCCCGCCGCCCGGAGCTGCTCCTCTTCGGCGAAGACGTCGCGCGGAAGGGTGGTGTGTACAACGTCACCCACGACCTCCAGCGGCGGTTCGGAGCCGGGCGGGTGTTCGACACGCTGCTGGACGAGACGTCGATCCTGGGCATCGCCCAGGGTGCGGCCCACGCCGGCCTGTTGCCGATCGCCGAGATCCAGTACCTCGCCTACATCCACAACGCCCTGGACCAGATCCGCGGAGAGGCCGCCAGTCTCCAGTTCTTCAGCACTGGGCAGTTCCGCAACCCGATGGTCGTCCGCCTGCCGGGGCTCGCCTACCAGAAAGGATTCGGCGGCCACTTCCACAACGACAACTCGGTCGGAGCCCTGCGTGACATCCCCGGCGTCATCCTGGCCGTGCCGTCCAACGGCGCGGACGCCGCCCGCATGCTCCGCGGCTGCGTCGCGATGGCCCTCGAGGATGGCCGGGTCGTCCTCTTCCTCGAGCCGATCGCGCTGTACCACGAGCGCGACCTCCACACCGATGGCGACGGTGGCTGGCTGGGCGCCTACCCGCCCCCACCCGCATTCCTGTTGCCGGGCGAGGTGGGGGTGTACGACACCGATGCGCCCGAACTGCTGATCGTCAGCTACGCGAACGGCCTGCGCATGTCGCTCCAGGCGCAGGCCATCCTGGCCCGCGACCACGGCGTCCAGGCCAGGGTGGTGGACCTCCGCTGGCTGAACCCGCTCCCCGTCGAGGCGGTGCGCGACCATGCCGCCGACTGCGGGCGGGTGCTCGTGGTCGACGAGTGTCGGGCCACCGGCGGCGGCGTGGCGGACGCGCTGATCTCGGACCTCGCCGAGCACGCCTTCGATGGCGGTCTGGCCAGCGTGCGGGCGGTGGACTCCTTCGTGCCGCTTGGCAGCGCCACGTCGGCCGTCCTCGTCGGCCTTGACCAGGTCGTGGCCGCGGCCGTCGACACCGCCAAGCGGCCCGCCGCGGCCAAGGCCAAGCGCCACTCGGCCGCGGGAAGCACCGCATGACAGGGAGCCAGACGCGCGATGAGCGGCCGCGGGCGGTCCTCGTCCTGCCCGGGCGTGGGGCCTACACCGCAAGCACGCTGGGGTCGATCCCTGCCGACCACCCGCTCGTGGCGCGCGCGGAGGCGATCCGGGCGGAGCTTGGGCTCGACAGCCTGCTTGCGCTCGACGCGGCCGACACCTTCGAACCATCGGTCCATCTCCGGCCGGCAAACGCGTCGCCGCTGATCTTCCTTGGCGCGCTCCTCGACGCAGAACGGGCGACGGCCGACCATCGGCTGGTCGCGGTCATCGGGAACTCGCTGGGCTGGTACACCGCCCTCGCCGTCTCGGGGACGCTCGTGTTCGACGACGCGTTCCGGCTGGTCCAGGGCATTGCCCTCCTCCAGGAAGAGGCGGCCGAGGGAGGGGTCACGGGCGGCCAGATCATCTACCCGCGAGTCGGCGTCGACTGGCAACCGGTCGAGGCGTACACGGCCGCGCTCGAAGCGGCGCTGACCGATGGCGCCGATGGCACCGATGGCGCCAATGTCGCCCAGGCGGAAACCGACGAGGCCGCCGGCGGGCCCGAGGACGGTGGCGGCGAAAGCCGCGCGACCGATCCTGACCGGGCCTATTCGAGTGTGGACCTGGGTGCCTACGTCGTCCTGGCCGCGTCCGACGCGGGCCTCGCCCGCCTCATCGAGACGTTGCCGCCGGTCCAGATCGGCGAGCGGCAGTTCCCGCTCCGCCTCGCGTTCCATGGGCCGTATCACACGCCACTGCTGGCCTCGGTCGCCAGGGCGGCCACGGAGCGCTTCACCGAGCTCCGCTGGCGGGCACCGTCCGTGACGCTCATCGACGGCCGGGGCGTCCGCTTCACACCGTGGGCCACCGATCCCGCCGAGCTGGCGCGGTACACCCTCGGCGAGCAGATCGTGACCCCCTACCAGTTCGCGGCGAGCGCCCGTGTTGCGCTCCGCGAATACGCCCCGGAGCGGCTCGTCCTCCCCGGCCCGGGCAACACCCTGGGCGGAGTGGTCGGCCAGCTCCTGGTCGCCGAGGGCTATCACGGCATCCGGACCCGGGTCGACTTCGAGAACGCCCAAGCCAGCACGGCTCCCCTCGTCCTGTCGATGGGCCGCTGACGGCAATGGACTGCCGATACCTCGCCTTCGGGCTGGTCGAGATCGGTGGCAAGCGATACGACCGCGACGTCGTCGTGGAAGCGGGCCGGGTTCGACGCCGGAAGAAGGCGCCGTCGAAGCCGCGGAAGGCAGAGTACGGGCACACCCCGCTCACGTCGGACGAGGCGATCCCCTGGTCAGCCCCTCAACTCATCGTGGGCACCGGTGCCAGCGGCCAGCTGCCGATCGCCGATGACCTGTACCGCGAAGCGGCTCGGCGCGGGGTCGAGGTCATTGCCCGGCCCACGGCCGAGGCCTGCGAGCTCATTTCCGCGGCACACGCCTCGTCGGTGGCGGCCATCCTCCATGTGACCTGCTAGATCGGGCGAACTCGATCTGGCCCCGCCCGCGCTCGGCCTGAGTCGTCGGCCATTACCAGTGGCCGCGTCCGTACGCTGGCTGCTCCTGTCTCGCCCGAGCGCTGGGCGCTTCGCCTCGCATTGGGCGATGGAGGGCCAGTTCGATCGCGCCGGCCAGCTTCGCCCGACTCTCGGCGACGGGGAGAGACCGCGCCTCATCGAGCCGAGCTGGTGTGAACGACTCGGGGGCGACTGGCGAGGTCAGGACCAGCGGCTTGCCGGGGTGGAGGACGAGAAGATCCTCGATCAGCTGCGCATGCCCGAGCTCGGCGTCCCAGGTGTCGTAGACCAACACGTCGGCCTTGTCGACCTGCCAGCACGGGCGGCCGTTCAGGACCGGGCACGCCTCGCCCCCGATCGGTCCGGCGCAACGATCGACCTCGTAGCCGGCTCTCCGAAGCTCATCGCCTTCGATATCGGCGACGTTCTCATCGTGATAGACGAGCAGGACGCGTGTCATGGCTCTGCCTCCAATCAGCGGACAACGGCCACCGATACGGGGAACGAGCCGGAGTGGTCAATCGGTTCTCCATATCGGCCCGCTGCTCGCCCACGCTGCAGTATTCCTGCGCCCACCTACGCGAGCGAAGTGCCGAACGGCCCCTCCATGCATGCTGTTCGTCAGCGGAGCAAATGCACGTGCGCGCTGGGGATGTGCCAGCCAGTGGGCCGGACGACGTGATCTCGGCCCAACGCCGGCCCTCCCGGAGGCTTTGCATGGCGTCCCCGGCAGGATTCGAACCTGCGACCCGCTGCTTAGAAGGCAGCCGCTCTGGTCCACTGAGCTACGGGGACTCGAACAAGGATATATGGGGCCGCTAGACTGCTTCGACCATGTCCGAGGACCTGATCGTTCCGGGGCCGCAGCTCCAGCCGACGCAGCTGGAGATCGACAAAGGCCTCCTCCGCGACGAGGACCTGCTGAACCCCGAGCACCTGCGGCGGATGGACCAGACGTTGCTCCGGCGCAACCTCGACCACGCCCGGATCACGTCGCGCAAGCTGTCTCTCGAACTCCAGCAGTGGGTCCACCTCTACACCCCGGAAGCCAACGAGCTGCGGCGCCGGATCGAGAAGTACCTGCTCATGGAGCAGCTGATCGAGCGGGAGATGGCGCGCCGCCACACCTACTGAGCCGCCACACCGGCTGAGCGCCACACCGGCTGATTTGTGGATATCTGCGGGGCCTCCGGCGGCCATCGTGGATAACTCCATCGAGCGCGGACCACCCTGCGGCGCCCCGGTCAACGGCACGCGCGGGCGGATTCCTGGACGGGTCGCTCCGACGGAGCGAAACGAGGAACGACCGCTGGCGAACCCTCCCTCAGGCCCCGAGTGGTCCGACCAGCACCGGCTCGGGGGCGTCCGGTAGCGCGGCCAGAACCTCGCGGACCCACGCAGCCAAGCGTGGCATCTCGAACAGGGAGAACGTCACGCCGTACGCCTCGAGCTGGTCGAAGCCCCACCCGTTGAACTCCCGACGAGCGGCCACGACCCACATCTCGTCGTACAGGTCGGGCCATGCCCGCGGACGGCGCCGGTGGCAGAAGCGGATGAACTCCACGACCTCTGGCGGCGGAGCGCCCGGCAGATCGGCGTCCGGGGCGCGTTCGGGTATCGCGTCGGGAGCCGGAACGGGTGTCTTGGGTTGCAGCACGGCGAGGAGGCGACTCGATAAGGACGACTGGACCGATGAAGAAGGCTGGCGCCGATGCTAGGCGTCGGCGCCGAATGGTAGGAGCCGATAGCGACCGCCGATAGGGGTGATGTCCACCAACTTTTCCACATTCCTTTCCACCGCCCCGCCGCGAGTGGACAGGTCGGCATCAGGCGGTGGACAGACGCCGAATACGGATCTCGCGGAGGGTTGCGTCGGGCTCGAGGTAGGCAAGGAGTTGCTCCCCTTCCGCCCCAATTTCGTCGATCTCGTGGCCGCCGAGGTCCTCCAACAGCGCCACATCGAGGACGGCCGCCTGCTTCGCCCGGTCGCGCTCCACGCGCCAGATCGCACGCCCTAAGCCACCGACCAGGATCGAACCGAAGCTGATGATGTCGAGTGTCAGCAGCCGCTTCCGGTGGTGATCGTCGACGATTCGGCTCCGGTCGGCATGGGCCAAGGTGACGTTGTCGTAGACGGGCAGGAATCGGACCGGTGCCGGGAACT
>DATFEC010000069.1:0-3495 GCA_035251655.1 Candidatus Limnocylindria bacterium
GAGCCGTACGAGTCCGAGATCCGGAACCTGCTCAGGGAGTACGTCCCCCTGCGGGTCGCGCCGGACGGCTCGCAAGCATTGGATCTGGCAGCCGACATCGCGCGATCCGAGGCGATCCTCGACGAGCTGTGGACGGTGACCGAGGAGGTGGCCACCGAGCTCGAGGCGACCGATATCACCGCGCTCTACGTCGAGTCGGTGAACGAGATCATCACCGTCAACGCACAACGAATCACGGCCGGGATCTTTGCCCGGGTGCCGGACACCGTGATCGTGTTCCTGCTGATCCTGGCCATCGGCTCAACCGCGATGGTCGGTTTCGGCGCGGGACAGGCCGGGCGACGGAAGCTCGTCAGCGCCATCCTGATGATCGTGGCCCTGGGCGCCACGTTCACACTGGTCGTCGATCTCGACCGACCGCGGGATGGCCTGCTGCAGGTCAGTCAGCGTCCGCTGATCGAGCTGCTGGAGAAGCTGGGCGAGCCCGAGCCCTAGGCCGCGGGCCGTCGATCGGCGGATCACCCACCCGTCTGCTTGGCGACCTCCTCCGCGACCTTCTCGTCCATCTTGTTCTGCCGTCGGCGACGCATCATGAACAGCCAGACGAGCGGCCAGATCAGGCTCGTGGCGGCGCCGATCAGCACGGCGGTGAGGTACTCGCTGCTGGCGTCCCCCGTCGTGGGGTCGAGAATGACGAGCGCCAGGTAGGTGACCAGGGCGCCGGTCCCGACGCTCAGAAGTCGTTCGATCATGACCCTCTCTCCGTGGATGCAGGTGCACCGAATGGTATGCCTCGGCGGCAGGCCGCGGAAGAGGGAAAGTGGCGCCCCCGGACGGACTCGAACCGCCGACGCGCACCTTAGGACGGTGCCGCTCTATCCACTGAGCTACGGGGGCCCGGCAAACAGGGTACGCCTATTCGACCACCACGCTGCCGCTCATCGTCGGATGGACGGTGCAGTCGAAGTAGAACGTGCCGGCCTCCATGGGCCCGACCTCGTACTCGACCGTCTCGCCCCCATCGACGATGTCGCCGGCGAATAGCTCCGTGCCCTTCGACGAATCGGTGTAGATCGCGACGTTGTGAGGGTCGGTGTCGGCATTCACCAGGATCAGGGTGACCGTCTCGCCAGCCGGGAGGGCGATGCAGGCCGTGTCGAAGGCCAGGTTGTCGGCGGTGATCGTCAGCTCGCCGTCCACTGCGGCGCGGCATGCCACCGAACCGGATGGGCTGGCGTCACCGCAGGCAGCGAGGAGCAGGGTCGCGGCCAGGAGCAGCGAAGCCGGGCGGGAGGCGATCAGGGCACGCACGAGGCGGGATGATACGCGGCGATCCGCCGCTCGGCGAACCGGGAATCAGCGAACGATGAACGTCCCGTGCATGGACGGCGTCACGAGGTCGGCGAAGTAGTACTGGCCGGCCGGGAGCGGATCGACCTCGTAGACGACGGTCACGCCTGGTCCGACGAACACCTCACCGCGGAACAGCTCGCGGTCCTTCGCCGCGTTGAGGTAGATCGTGACGTTGTGGTTCTGGTCGTCGTTGTTCGTGAAGTAGATGACGGTTGGGACGTTGGCCACGCCCTCGATCGTCGCCAGGCTGTACTGCCGATTCCGCGCCTCAAGGAGAATCGTGCCCGCCGGCGGGCTGGGCAGCGGCGTCGGCCGGGGCGTGGCGGCGGCACGATCCGATGGGTCCGGCGTGAGTGACCCACTGCCCCCCAGCGCGTCGCACGCGCTCAGCGCGAGAAGCAGGGCGAACGCAACCCCCACCACGCGAAGCGGCGGAGGCGACCAGGATCGGGAAACAGTACGCATGAGCTCCATGGACCCGTTGCCAGAATGCCACACCCGCTCGCGCGGGCGGCACGGTACTGATGGGTCAGGCCAGGAGGACCACCTACCGAACGGTCATTCGGCTCGGACGACGACTCCCCGGTCGGTCGCCTCGACCTGGATCGGCATGTCGCCCGGGTCGTGGGTGAAGTAGCACCACCAGTTCTCGTCGGCGGCGCGGGTGACGAGCTCGCGGCGGATCTCCACCGCCTCGACCGGGTAGTCGTCATTCGCGCTCGTCCAGCGGATCGGCAGCTGCCAGCGGGTCGGGATCAGGTCGCCGAAGAAGACGGCCCGCTCCCCGTCCGCGTCCGTCCGTCCCAGCAGCACCGCCTGCGACCCTCGGGTGTGGCCGCCGGTCCGGGTCACGGTGACCCCCTCGACCAGCTCCACCGTTCCGTGGACCTCCGCCAGCTGGCCGGCCGCCTGGACGATGTCGAGCTGGTCGCGCTCCATGATGCCGGCCAGCCGCAGCTCGTCGCCATGAGCGGCCTGGACCTCGTCCCGTTGCACGACATAGCGGGCGTTGGCGAACGCCGGCCGCCCGTCACTGTCCACCATCCCGCCGGCGTGGTCGTAGTGCAGATGGGTGACGACCACGAAATCGATGGATGCCGGATCCATCCCGACGGCCTCGAGGGCGGCGACCGGATCGCCCCCCTCCACGCCCTTGATCTCGCGATCGCGAGCGGTCATTCGCAATCCGGTGCCGGTCTCGACCAGGATCCGCTTGCCGTCCACTTCGATCAAGAGCAGGTTCAGGCGGCACAGGATCCGCCCGCGGTCATCGGTATCCACCAGTCGCTCCCACAGTGGTCGGGGCACGACGCCGAAGAACACCCCGGCATCGGGCCGGAACCAGCCTGCGCGGACGATCCGGACCGAGACCCCACCGCCGAGCACCCGCGCCTCCTCGGGCGGGGTGATCGCGTACTGCGGCTCGGTCATTCCCGCGGGATCGCGCCGCGGCGTCAGGCGCCGGGCCGCCGGGCCCGGGTGCGCGAGAAATCGGCGAAGTAGCGGCTGGCAGTGGGATCGGTCTGTCCACGGTAGCGTGAGCCCAGGCTCGGGTCGCCGTACGCGCGCTCGACCGGGCTGGACAGTCGCTGGAAGCTGATCTGGCCGATCTTCATCCCGTCGAACAGGGTGATCGGCAGGTTCGCGACGTTCGACAGCTCGAGCGTGAGGTTGCCGTCCCAGCCGGGGTCGACGTAGCCGGCGGTGGAGTGAATGAGCAGGCCCAGCCGGCCGAGGCTGGACTTGCCCTCCAGGCGGGCTACCAGGTCATCGGGCAGGGCCACCCGCTCGAAGGTCGATCCGAGCACGAACTCGCCGGGATGGAGGATGAACGGTTCGTCTCCGCTGACGGACACCAGCTCGGTGAGGTCCGGCTGCTCCTCGCGCACGTCGATGAACGGGTACCGGGTATTCCGGAAGACGCGGAAGGATCGATCGAGGTGCAGGTCGACGCTCGACGGCTGCACCGCGTCGGCGTCAAACGGCTCGATGACGATCCGACCGGCCGCCAGCTCCGCCCGGATGTCCCGGTCGGACAGGATCACTCGCCGGGGCCGCTCCGGTGGCGGATGAGGCGGTCCACCTCGCGCTTGAGGGTCGAGATGTCCTCGTAGCTGTGATAGACCGATGCGAACCGGATGT
>DATFEC010000064.1:0-2715 GCA_035251655.1 Candidatus Limnocylindria bacterium
CACCACGTGGGCCCAGTCGCGACCATCGACGTGTTCTCGCATTACCACGGGGACCCGAGCTTCGTCGCCCCGTGGCGTGACGCCGGGGTCCTGTGCGTGGAGATGGAGGCCAGCGTCCTGTTCTACCTCGCCGCGGTCAAAGGAGTCCAGGCCGCGTGCCTGGGTGTGGCGGTGGATATCGACTCCGGCGAGGAGAACCAGGAGCACACCTACCTGAGTGCCGAGGAGCTGTCGGCGGCCGTCGACAAGATGATCGAGGTCGCCCTGGCCGCCGAGATGGACTAGCGGGGGGCCATCCTCGAACGAATCGGTCCGTAGACCGCCAGGATCAGGATGGCGCCCACCGTGGCCCCGATGAACCCGCCCAGCCGCAGGTCGAATCCTTCACCGAGCAGCAGGCTGAACAGGGTGCCTCCCACGACTGACCCCGCGAGGCCCGCCACGAACAGCTCGAGCTGGCTGTAGCCCCGACCCTTTCCAACCACGAGGTTGGCGAGGTAGCCGGCCACCAGGCCGATGATGATGATGGCGATGAAGATCACGACCGCAGGATAGCGAGTCGCCGACCTAGCCCGCCGGCCGCAGCACCAGCGGGTCCGGGCAGTAGCCCACCGGGTCCGGACAGCGGGGTCCACGCACCATGGGTTCACGATCCTCGTGGAGGGTGATCTCGCCCGCGTCGTCGAACTCGATGATCATTCTCAGCGGAGAGAAGGGGCTCAGCGAGCCTGGCTGGCCTGGCGGCAGGGCACCCAGGTTCAGGATCTCGCCGGTGATCACGAAATCCAACCCGATGCGGCCGCTGAGGCTCTGAACGTGGTCCGGCCGTGCCCCGAACTCCCCCGGCGGCGGGACGTCCTCGATCTGTCCGTTGCCCCAGACGCAGTCTCCCTGTGTGCGAATCCACCAGGTCATCGGGGCTCCGACGTCGTCGGCTTCGACCCACCGCCCGTCTAGCACGATCCGTTCCCCGGTGGGACCTCGCAGTTCGATCGGTTCGCACCCGGGCGGCAGGCCGGACACCGCGGCGTCGGACGGACTCTCGGAGGGCTGGACCGATGGCGACGGCGCCGTCGACGGTGAGCAGCCCACCACCAACAGGACTCCGAGCACGAGCGATGTACCGAGTCGAGCGCGCATCAGTGAGCCGGCCGCAGGACAAGGACGGGGATGCAGAAGACCACCGGGTCTCCGCAGCGCGGGCCTGCAACGCCGTAGACGCGATCTTCACGCAGGACGACCTGGCCGTCGTCATCGAAGTCGACCTTGAGGCGGATCGGGGAGTAGATCGCGCGGGCGGCGTCGGAGGATGCGTATGGGCCTAACCGCAGAATCTCCCCATCGATGATGAGGTCCGACCCGAGACGACCGCGGATGGTCTGCACCGTGTCCGGAATCGACGCGCCGTCGGCCGGAACGTCATCCACCGTGCCCGCACCCCACACGCAGTCTCCCTGCGTCCTGATCCACCACGTCATTGGCGCCTCGTCCTCGCCAACCTCTTCGACCCACGTCCCATCGAGGTCGATGCGTTCCCCGTCTGGGCCGCGCACTTCGTGGGGTTCGCAGCCGGGTGGCAGGCCGCTCACCGCTGCCTCGGACGGGCTGGCGGACGGCTGGAGCGATACCGATGGCGAGGTCGCGGCGGAGCAGGCCGACACGAGCGTCAGCAGTCCGAGCAGGAGCCACGTCGACCGAGCGCCCACTAGTCCGCACTCCGCGTCAGGACAAGCGGCCGGAGGCAAGCGTTCGCAGGTTCGATGCATCGAGGCCCGGGCACCCCGGGATCACGGTCCTCCAGAAGGCTGACCCGTCCGCTCTCGTCGAACTCGATGAGAAATCGGGCCGGAGAGTAGATCGGCGGCCTGAAGAAGTTCACATCCGGACCCATGAGCACGATCTCGCCGTCGATGACGAAGTCCGTCTCGATGCGACCTCGGAGGGTCTGAATGTTCGCCACGTCGTTGGCTTCCTCGTAGGGGATGCTTTCCACGATGCCGACTCCCCAGACACAGGAGCCTTGGGTCTTGATCCGCCAGGTCATCGGGGCGACCTCGGCGTCCTCGAACCACGTCCCATCCAGGTCGATCCGTTCGCCGCTCGGTGCCCGCAAGTCCATCGGTTCGCAGCCAGGTGGCAGAGCACCGGCTGCGGAGGCGCCAGCTGATGGAGGGGTCGACGGCGGGGCCGATGCCGACGGCGAGTTCGAGGTCGCGCAGGCTCCGAGCATGAGCAGGCCGAAGACGACGACTGGGGCCGAGGTTCGTCCGAGCACTTCGGCGGAGGATACGGGAGCCGCACCTGCGGCGGAAGACCGTGGACGGACGGCGTACCATCGGTCACATGGCCACGACGAAACCGGCTCTCGCTGCCCAGGCAACGGATTTCCTGCCTCTCAAGGGCATCGACCATGTCGAGTTCTGGGTCGGCAACGCGAAGCAGGCAGCGCACTACTTCCGCGCCCTGTGGGGGTTCACCCCGGTCGCGTACGCCGGACTGGAAACCGGCATCCGGGACCGGGCAAGCTATGTCCTGGTCCAGAACGACATTCGGTTCGTGTTCACGGCGCCGATCAGCCCCGACGGGGAGGTCGCCGACCACGTCCGCAAACACGGCGACGGCGTGCACGACATCGCCTTCTCGGTCGATGACGTGGCGTCGGCCTGGCGGGAGACCACCGCGCGGGGCGCGCGCTCAGCCCTGGAACCGACCGAG
>DATFEC010000306.1:0-6499 GCA_035251655.1 Candidatus Limnocylindria bacterium
CCGTGGTATTGGCGTGTGGTCGTGTACCGACGCGCGGCCGCCGCCTGAGGGAGGCCTCTAGGCCGAGGCCGTCGCCGACTCGAGGTCCAGCAGGGCTCGCTTGCGCCAGAGGCCGCCGCCGTAGCCGGTGAGGTCGCCATCGGAGCCGATGACCCGGTGGCAGGGCACGACGATGGCCAGCGGGTTGGCACCGTTGGCCCGACCGATCGCCCGGACCGCCTGCGGCCTGCCGACCGCCGTCGCGCCCTCGGCGTAGGTGCGCGTCTGGCCGGGCGGGATGGTACGCAGCCAGGACCAGACCGATTCCTCGAAGGCCGTGCCTCGCGGCGCGAGCGAGAGGTCGAAGGTCGTCCGCGCGCCGGCGAAGTACTCGTCCAACTGGGTGCGGAGGGTCTCGAGGTGTGGGTGGCGGCCGATCGTGGGTGCGGCCCGCAGCCGGCGCGAAGCGTTGCGCAGTGCGGTCCGGGCCGCGCGCCGATCGGCGAAGTCGAGGACGACCAGGCCATTGTCGACCGCGGCCGCGACCATCGTGCCGAGGGGCGTGTCGATCCGAGTGACCGTCAACGGTTGCTTCCCGTTCGGGCGTCCCATCGGCCAGCAGCGACGACAAGGCCGGAATCCCGCGACCAGTGCCTCCCACGGAGTGGCGTGGAACTCGACGTTCTGGGGGAGTGGCAGGCGGGACGGGCAGGTCGGGCGGCAGAAGATCCCGGTCGTTCGGACGGCGACGAAGAACCGGCCATCCGCCTCTGGGTCACGGGCCACCATCAATCGGTACATCTCGTGAGATGCGGGGAGTGCGGTGCGTGTCGGCATGCCTGTGTAACGCCGCGTGGCGTGGCCGCGTGAGGTCAGCTGCGCTCGAGCTCGTCGCGGAGCGCGGCCAATACCTCGAGGTGGGCGAGGTCGCGAAGCCGACCCGAGGCGCGCTTCATGGCGATGAGGTCTTCGATGCCCGCCACCCAGACCGTCACCTCACCGAGGTCGAGCTCGGTCGCGTTGCGGCGCAGGGCCTCGTAGCCACCCGAACCTGGCGGCATCCCGAGGATGTCGAGATCGCCGGCATCGGTCACGAAGGTGAAGCTGTCGCCCTTGCGGAGGGTGCGCGCGTCGAGTCGAAAGGGGATGTCCGCAGGGGCGCCGCGAAGCTCGGCATGGAGCTCGTGCAGCGCCGCCGCGAGCCGATCGAGGTTCTTCGGATCCCGGGAGTAGCAGACGTCGATGTCGACGGTCAGGATCGTCGAGCCCAGGAGCTTGCCGGCGAAGCCGCCGATGACGATGTACTGGACGCCGTGCCGGTTCAGGGTCTGGAAGGAGCGAATCGGGTCGAACTGGCGGTCGGTCGTCACGAGCGGGAGGTCCGGAGCCTGGCGTCGAAGCGCGCCTCCTGGGTGGCGAGTCGTGCCCGCTGCGCCGGGGTCAGCTGCAGGCGATCGCGGATGAGGCTCCGGTCCTCATCTCGTCCGGCCAGCGGCGCGAGCTCGAGTTCCTGCCCGGCGGCGTTGAGGAGAAGGCGCAGGGTTCCGATGGTGGGGTTGATCCGGTCCGTCTCGATCCGGCCCACGGTCGACTGCGGCACACCGGCCAACGCGGCCAGCTCGACCTGGGTCAGGCCGGCACGCCGACGCGCGTGTCGGAGGAGATTCGCCGTACGCATTGGCGGCAGCGTACCAGTTCTATAGCGTGAATGCTATAGACGAACCCCTTGGCAGCTCACCGGTCAGTGGCGGGGACATTCCTCAACCGCCGATCGCCGACAATCGACCGATGACGCGTCCGTTGAAGGTCGGGGTGCAGCTCCCCGAGGTCGAGTGGGTCCCGCGCTGGCCGGACATCCGCGAGATGGCCCTTGCCGCGGAGGAGATTGGGCTCGACTCCATCTGGGTCGGAGACCACCTCTTGTACCGATACCTCGACGACGCGGGCGACGAGGCGCAGCCCGCCCGCGGCCCGTGGGAGGCATGGACCCAGCTGGCCGCCATCGCCGCGATCACCGAACGAGTGCAGATCGGGCCGCTGGTAGCAGCCACCTCCTTCCACAACCCGGCGATGATCGCCAAGAAGGCCGCCACCCTGGACGAGATCAGCCAGGGCCGGCTGATCCTGGGTCTCGGCGCGGGCTGGAACGAGACCGAGTACCGCGCCTATGGGTACCCGTTCGACCATCGGGTCAGTCGGTTCGAGGAGGCGTTCACCATCATCCGGACCCTGCTCCATGATGGCCGGATCGACTTTTCGGGGACGTACTACCAACTTACCGATGCCGAGCTGATCCCCCGCGGACCGCGACCGCACGGGCCGCCGCTGATGGTCGGGTCGATGGGGGAGCGAATGCTGTCGATCACCCTTCCCCACGTGCAGTCGTGGAACGCGTGGTTCACCTGGTACGGGAACTCCGCGGCGGGCTATCCGGCGCTCCGTGACCAGATCGATGCGGCGTGCCGCGCGGTCGGCCGCGACCCGGCGACGTTGGAGCGCACGGTCGCCCTCCTCGTGACCCTTCCCGGCGGGGAGGGGCGGCCGCAGGGCAGCCACGACCGCCCGGAGGTGGCTCCGCACCTTGGGGAGCCGGATGCCCTCTCGTCGGAGCTCCGTGCCCTCGCGGCGGAAGGCGTCGGCCACGTCCAGCTCGTCCTCGACCCGATCACGGCGGACAGCATCCGCGCCGTCGCTCCCGCGCTGGCACGCCTCGACGCCTAGCGGACGCCCGACTCGGTCCGCTGCGGGATCGCCGCCTCGGAAGCGTCGGCGGACGGCAGGCATTCCGGCAAGCTCGATGCGGACGACCGATGAGGCCGGGGCGCAGTGAACGCTCCGACATACACGCCGACGAGGATCACCGCCGCTCCGAGTACGAATGCGGTGGTGATCGACTCACCACCGATGAGAATGCCGAACGCCACGGTGACAAGCGGCATCAATAGCGTGACGTAGGAAACGGCAGACGCCGTCCAGCGCTGGAGCGCAAAGACATATAGCGCGAACATCACCACAGATCCAAGGACGACCAGATACGCCAGTGCCAGCCAGGTCCCGGTCGCGGCTGGAACCACGCGCGGGTCACCTGCCAAGAGCGACAGCGCGGTGAGGAGCACACCGCCCACGAGCATGGCCACAGCGTTCGTCCCGAACGGGTCGCTTCGAGGGATCCACTTCACGATCACTCCGGCCTCCGCAATCGCCGCCGCGCCGAGCATGATCAGCAGCAGGTTGATCAGCGGAACGTCGGCCGAGAGCTGATCCGCGAATACGATCGCGATTCCGATCGCCGCAACGACCGCCCCAAGCAGTCCCCGAACGTGGAATCGCTCCTGGCGATGGGCGATCGCCAGTCCGAATGTGTACAGCGGCGTCAACGAGACGAGCACCATCGTTGTTCCGGCGGGCACTTCCTGCATGCCGGTATAGATGAGCCCATACGAGGCGGTGAACCCGAAGAAGCCGTACAGAGCTGCGCCCTGCAGGCTGCGTCCGCGGGGGAAGGCCCGACGTCCGATGAGAACGACGACGGTCATGAGCACCCCGGCCGGGACGAACCGGATCGCGGCCGACCAGAGCGGCTCGAGCTCGCCAAGGGTCTGCTTGACGGCGATGGCGTTCGCGCCTCCGAGCACCGTGACCGCAATAAACGCGACCAGGGTTGCCCCATCCGGGCGCGCATTCGCGGGCGGTTGCGACGCCATCGGCGCAGTCTAGGGGAGCTCCCCGATCCGGCGGTCGAGGAACGCGCGTTCGGCCTCGTTCGTGGTCAGGGCGGCGGCCTGCTGGTATGCCTCGCGGGCCTCCTCTCGACGATCGAGCCGGCGGAGGAGATCGGCTCGGGCGGAGTGAAGGTAGGCGTAATCGGTCAGTAAGCCCTCGCGGGCAAGCTCGTCCATGATTGACAGACCAGCCGCCGGACCCGAGACCATGGCCACTGCCACCGCACGGTTGAGGGCGACAACCGGGGTGGGGTGGACCCCCTCCAGCGCGTCGTACAGCTCGAGGATCCGCTGCCAGTTCGTGTCCTCCGCCTGAGCTGCGGCATCGTGAGTCGCCGCGATCGCGGCCTGCAGCTGATACGGCCCCCGGAGAGCCGAGCGCTCCGCACGGTCCACGAGGCGCGCGCCCTCGGCGATTTTCGTCTGGTCCCACCTTGATCGATCCTGGGCGGCCAGCAGCACGAGGTGCCCATCCGTGCCGACACGCGCCGGCCTCCGAGCATCGGTCAGGAGCATGAGCGCCAGCAGCCCCGCGGCCTCCGGCTCATCGGGCATGAGCAGGACCAGCACCCGCCCTAACCGGATGGCCTCAGCGCAGAGCTCGCGGCGGATCAGGGCTTCGCCCACGGACGCGTCATACCCCTCGTTGAAGATCAGATAGAGCACGGCGAGGACGTCGTCGAGTCGCTCCGGAAGGACTTCGGCTGGAGGGACGCGATAGGGAATGCCGGCGTCGCGGATCTTTCGCTTGGCCCGAACCAGACGCTGGGCGAGCGTAGGCTCGGGCACGAGGAAGGCATGCGCGATTTCGGACGTCGTCAGGCCGCCCAGCGTCCTCAGGGTCAAGGCGATCCGCGCCTCCGGCGCGAGCGCAGGGTGGCAGCAGGTGAAGATCAGCCGAAGCCGATCGTCAGGGATGGACATCGGTTCGTCATCGGTCTGCGACGTGTCGGCCGCGGCTGCGGCGTCCGCCGCCGCAATCTCGGCCTCGCGGACGAGGATCGCCTCTTTCTCGGTCCACCGCTTCGCCCGGCGCAGCCGGTCAATGGCCCGGTTTCGCGCGGTGGTGATGATCCACGCCGCTGGATTGGCGGGCATCCCGCGCCGCGGCCACTTCTCGAGGGCTACGACGTAGGCGTCCTGGATGGATTCCTCCGCGAGGTCGAAGTCGCCAAGGACGCGGATGAGGGTCGCGACCGCCCGTCCGTGCTCTTCGCGGAACAGGCGGTCGACGACCTGTCGTGGGGTGGTCCCGATCGACAAGGACGATCAGCGACCGTTGAAGGTCAGGCCGAGGTGACGGCCGCGCCCTCGCCGACGGGAACCGCGTCGGCGTCCGGGAAGCTGACGACGGGTCGGACTTCGATCGACCCCCACTTCGCGCCGGGGCAGGCCGCGGCGAGCTGGAGGGCGTGGTCGAGGTCGCGGGCCTCGACCAGGTAGAACCCACCGAGGGCTTCCTTGGTCTCCGCGAACGGACCGTCGGTAGTCAGCGTCTTCCCATCACGGATCCGGATGGTGGTGGCCGATGGGTTGGGTTCGAGCGCTTCGCCACCCAGGTACAGTCCGTTGTCGCGGAGCATCTTGGTGTAGGCGTTGTACTCCTCCATCACCTGGCCCCACTCCGCCGGGTCGGGCGGTTCGGGCGAAGGCGAGGCGGTGTTCTCGTCGAAGATCAGGATCGCGTACTTCACGGGGGTCCTCCTGTGGGTGGGGCAGCGCGGAATATTGTGGCTGCTATCTCTACGACGAACGGACGGGCCGGAGTTCGACAGTAGCACCCAGTCAGCCGGGTATCCTCGGAAGCGTGAGAACCGATGGGCACTGAGTCGATGGGCGAGCTGCTCCCCGTGGGTCGCGGCACGGTCGAGGCCGAGCCGCTGACCAACGCCGCGGGGGACCATGCCTTGCTCCTCCGCCAGTCGGGCCAGCCGCGCGTCCTGGTCCTGGCCGAGCCCGGATCGGTGGCCGAGACCGGGCGGGAGCGGGTCGTGATCATGCCCTTCGACGAGGACGTCGACACGCGCGTCGACGGGGATGCGCTCGCCACCTGGATCGCGACTCCCTACGACACCCCGTCAGAGCTGACCGATGCCCGGGTGCCGGCCTGGGCTAGCGCGCTCGGGTTCGTCCTGATCATCGTGGTCGTGGTCCTGACCGTGGTCGGCGGGGCAGTGGTGTTCAGCTGGATCCTCGACGCGGTGGGCCCGTGACCGTCGGTCCGGGCGACCAGCGCATCACGCTGCCGGAAAGCGGGCTGCTGGCCATGCGCATCGGTCTGGAGTTCGGCGGGGCCGAGGCGTTCGTCGACAGCCTCGTGCGGGCAGTGATCGACGGCGGATCAGGCGGGGCGACCGTGGTCGCGCTCCTCGACCGGGGCGACCTGGCGATCCACATCCCGCGTCGCGACGGTCCTGCCTGGAACGTGGTGCCGCTCCTCCACCTGCATCCCGGGGAGCAGCCCACCGACGCGGACTGGGCCGTGGCCAATGCCACGCTGGAACGGTTGGAGCGATATCGGTAGGTGCCCCGGTGGTCCGGGTCAGGCGGTCGCGGTCTCGATCGCGGAACGAATGAGGGCCACCGCCTGGTCGATCTCGGCCTCGGTGGTCACCAGCGGCGGGATGACGCGGACGACCTGGCCCCACGTCCCGCAGGACAGGAGCAGCAGGCGATGCATGAGCGCGTCGGTGAGGGTGGCCTTGGCCAGGTCCGGCCGCGGGGCGAGGGTCTCGGGATCCGCGAACTCGATGCCGACCATCAGCCCCCGTCCGCGGACCTCGGCCACGTACGGGTTG
>DATFEC010000049.1:0-6375 GCA_035251655.1 Candidatus Limnocylindria bacterium
GCGACGAGCGTCACCTCGGGCAGGTCGAGGCCCTCCCGGAGGAGGTTGATCCCGACCAGGACGTCGTACACGCCGAGACGCAGGTCGCGAAGGATCTCGACCCGCTCCAGGGTGTCGACCTCGCTGTGCAGCCACTGGACCTTGATCCCGAGCTCGGCGAGATAGTCGGCGAGGTCCTCCGCCATCTTCTTGGTCAGGGTGGTGACCAGCACCCGCTCCCCGCGCGACACCGTGTCGCGGATCTCGGCGATGAGGTCGTCGACCTGGTGGGCGGTGGGCCGAACGGTGATGGCGGGGTCCACGACCCCGGTCGGGCGGATGAACTGTTCGACCACCCGCTCGGCCCGCTCCATCTCGTACGGACCGGGCGTGGCGCTCATGGAGATGACCTGGTTGAGATGGTCCTCCCACTCGGCGAAAGTCAGCGGCCGGTTGTCGAGCGCGGACTCAAGCCGGAAGCCGAACTCGACGAGGACCTCCTTCCGCGTCCGGTCGTTCTTGTACATGCCATGGACCTGGGGGATGGTGATGTGGCTCTCGTCGACGATGAGCAGGAAATCGGTCGGGAAGTAGTCGATCAGGGTCCACGGCCGGCTGCCCTTCTCCCGTCGCGAGAGATGGCGCGAGTAGTTCTCGATGCCCGGGCAGAAGCCGACCTCGCGGAGCATCTCGAGATCGAACAAGGTCCGCTGTCGGAGCCGCGCCGCTTCGAGCATCTGGCCCTTGCTCTCCAGCTCGCGGACGCGGATCTCCATCTCGGCCTCGATGTCGCCGATCGCGACCAGCAACTTGTCGCGCGGCGTGACGTAGTGGGTGGCGGGGTAGAAGTTCACCTCCTGCCGTTCGGCGAGCACCTCCCCGGTCAGGCTGTCGACCTCCACGATCCGCTCCACCTGGTCACCGAAGAAGTCGACCCGCACGACCTCCTCGCCATGCGGCGGCTGGACCTCGAGCACGTCGCCTCGGACCCGGAATCGTGAGCGCTGCAGCGCGGCGTCGTTCCGCTGGTACTGGAGGTCGACGAGGTGACGGAGGACGCCATCGCGCCGGTAGTGGCCGCCGACCTTGAGGTTGATGACGGTCGCCCCGTAGTCGATCGGCGCCCCGAGGCCGTAGATGCAGGACACCGACGCCACGATCAGCACGTCCCGGCGCTCGAACAGGGCCCGCGTCGCGTTGTGCCGGAGCCGGTCAATCTCGTCGTTCCGGCTCGAATCTTTCTCGATGTACGTATCCGACCGGGGGAGATAGGCCTCCGGCTGGAAGTAGTCGTAGTAGCTGACGAAGTACTCGACCGCGTTCTCCGGGAAGAACTCGCGGAACTCCTGGTACAGCTGGGCGGCGAGCGTCTTGTTGTGGGCCATCACCAGCGTCGGCCGCTGCGCCGCCTCGATGACCTTGGCCGCGGTGAACGTCTTGCCGGTGCCGGTGGCCCCCAGGAGGACCTGGTGGCGCATGCCGTCCGACAGCCCATCCACCAGCCCGGCGATGGCTGCCGGCTGGTCTCCGGTGGGCTCGAACGGGGCGTGCAGCGTGAAATCGGGCATGTCAGTACCGGCGGACCGCTTCGGGGGGACCGATTCTAGCGGACCCCATCGGTACCGATGCCAAAGCCGTCTAACGGGTCATATCCGAACGGCACGGACCTTCATACGCTCGTGGCTCATATGGGTCTCATCGGGTCCCGGCGCCGGCGTGGGCAGGTGGGCGGTCATGCCGTCCGCGGCATGCTCGCGCGCTCGGGACGCGGCCAGGCGATGGTCGAATTCGTGGTCGTGCTCACTCCGCTCATCCTGATCGTGGTCGCGATCATCCAGTTCGGGCTCCTCTATGGGGCCCACGTGACACTGACGAATGCTGCCCGCGAAGGGGCCCGAGCGGGCACGATCTACGTCTACAACCACACCGAGACGACTTTCCGCAACGACGCCCACCGCTGCGCGGCGATCCTCGAAGCGGCCACCGCGTCATTCGGGCTCCTGGACGACGCGAGCCCGCATTTCTCGGCGACGACCAGCGGCGGCATCTGCCCCATCCCGAGCAGCACGACCCTGGTCAACGGCGACATCACGATCTCGTACTGCGCCTCGGCGGCGACCGATGACCCCTGCCCCGACCCGAGCGACAGCCTCACCGACTGCGTGACCGATACCCGTCAGGGCTGCTTCGTACGGGTCGAGATCAGCTACCACAGCGACGTCGTGGTGCCTCTCATCAGCGCTCTCCTGTCGACCGATGGCAATGGCCGATTCCTCCAGCGGGCGACGGCCACAATGGTGGTCAACTGACGATGCGCGCCGACCGCTCGGCTCCGGGCCAGGTGCTCGTGATCGTGGCCCTCACCATGGTCATCCTCTTCGCTTTTGCCGGGCTCGCCATCGACGTCGGCCGCCAAGTGGCCGAGCAGCGCCACGCGCAGACCGCTGCCGACGCCGGGGCCCTCGCCGCCTGCCGGGCGCTGATCGCCGGCGACTCGGACGCGTCCGCCGCCGCACAGGCGAGGACGATTGCCGAGGTCAACCTCGAGCATTCTCCCGCCGGAACCCATGGCGTGATCGCGCCCGACGGCTCACGGGTGTACACGGCGGGCCACGCCGGCGACCCCGCGCATCTCGTGAGCGGGATCATCGTTAACGGCTCCACGGTCCGGGTGGCGATCGAGTCCCACGTCGATGCCTTGCTCGCCCGGCTGGTCGGTGTGCCCCGCCTTCAGGCCGTCGGCCGCGCCCATTGCCAGCTCCAGGGAGGACCAACTGTCCCGATCGTGGCGCGCCGCTACCTGGGGCCGCCCGGTCCCGGCGGCGGGTTCGAGGACGCGCTGGCCACGTCCGGGACCTCCACCCTCGGCCAGGTGGATGCGGCCAGCGTCTTCGGCTACGACGTGCGGAACCCGGCGAGCGAGGCCGAGCCTGGCCCGACCATCGAGCTGTACGGCCCGGGAGCCAAGGCCAACAACGACAGCGACTTCCGCGGCTTCATCGCGCTGGACGTCAGGAACTACGCCTCGACCACGTCCCGCGTCTACTACAACGGCGTCACGTCCGGCCTCACGGAGAACACCCTCAAGGGCATGCAGGGTGACTATCTCCTCACCGGCTACCCGGGACCCGCCTTTCCTCCGGTCACGGCGCCGGCCGACCCGAATGACCAGGTCGCTGCCTTCTCGGGCAACGACACCGCCATGGTCGTCGGCAACTTCTCCGAGGTGTTCGCCGTGGGCGACCGCCTCCTGCTCGCGGTCTACAACGGCACGGTGATGGAGATCCCCGACTTCTCCATCACGCCGCCGACCGCGATCGTGCTGCCGGCGACCACCGGCACACCGACCGACGGCCCGAGCTTCACGGTCTCGCGGAACGACTCGTTCAACAGCACCGTGGCACTTTCCCTCCACGGCGATCACGCCGCCCCCACCTCGACCGACGACCTCATCCCGGACGAGCCGCCGACGAACGCGGCGCCGACCCCCGGCCACATGAACCAGCCCTTGTGGTCGACCGACAACTTCATCCCGGACAAGAACGGGACCAACGTCCTGATGCAGTCGATCTCGACCAATGCCGTCCCGGCCGGCATCTATACCGTGTGGCTCGAGGGCCTCTCCGGTGACCCGTACTACCAGACGCGTCGCAAGCCGACGGCGGTGCGCATTGACGGCGCGGTCCGCGACTTCAGCCTGGGCAACTCCGATACGTCCGCCGAGATCGCCACGCTTGGCGGCACCACCAACCTCACCCTGTACGTTTCGACCACCAGCGCATCGGCCACCCGGTGGGGCGCCACCGGGCTGCCGGTCAGCCTCACGGTCGACCCCGGCTCGTTCTCCGACTGCAGCTACGGAGCAGCCTCCATCAATCCCGGGCAGCTCACGATCTCGCCCGCGTCCGCCATGCCGTCGGCGGGGGGCAACGGCACGGCGGCCACGCTGAGCATCAACTCGCTCGGGCTGGCGCCGGGCTGCTACTCATTCCTCGTTCGCGGGACGGGGACGAATGGAGACGGCCAGCCGGTGACCCATCTGCAGCAGATCACCTTCACCGTCGCGACCTCGACGAGCAGCGGCAAGTACGTGGACATCATCGGCTTCGCCGTGTTCGAGGTCACCGCCCTCGATGCCAATTCGATCGCCGGGCATGCCGTGAGTCCCATTGCGGCCAGTGCCAATGACCCGTCGCTGCGACGTGCGCAGCGGCCCCGCCTCGTCCCGTGGTAACTCGTACCAAGGAGCCTCGTCGTGTCGTTCGAAGATCCAGATAGGAACCGTCGCCGGTCCAGGATTTACGTCGGTGTCGGACTGATCATGGCCATCCTCGTCGGTGGCGTGGTACTCGTCGCGCTGCAGGGCAGCGCGATGCTCCGCGAACCAGTAGAGATGCGCGCGGTCGTCGTGGCCGTCCGCGACATCGCCAGCCGCAAGCCGATCGAGGAAGGTGACGTTGCCATCCGCGAGGTGGTGGCCGACCCAACCAACGAGACGGCGTACACCCTGATCGAGGACGTGCTCGGCCGCGTGAGCGGCGTCCCGATTGCCACCGGCCAGCTGGTCACCCGCAACATGCTCGCGGCCTCCTCTACCGGCCAGGCGTACTCCATCCTCGAGGCCGGGGAGGAGTACGACCCGAGCGGTCCCGAGCTGCGCGCCGTCTCGGTCAACGTGCCCGACGACCGGGCGGTGGCCGGCACCCTGCTTCCCGGCCAGTGGGTCGACCTCGTCGTGACGCTGGCCATCAACCCGGCGCTCGGCGTGGTCACGGAAGATCCCGAGGCCAGCACGGAGCCGGGCACCGAAGCAGGCTTTGTCGCCGGACCTTCCACCAAGGTGACGCTCCAGATGCTCACCGTCCTGGCACGGAACGGAACGATCTACATCTTGCGTACCGATCTCGCGACCGCCGAGAAGATCGCCGAGCTCACGGCCGCCGGTGGCCAGTTCACCCTGGTCCTCCGGCCGGACGAGGACGATCGGGTGGCCGACACCACCGGGTCGACCCTCGACATGCTGCTCGACGAGTTTGGCTTCCCGATCCCGGAACAGCCGGCGCTCGAGGAGCAGCCGCCGGCCAACTGATCAGCCGCGACGAGGCGGTGAGAGCCCCGGCGTTCGCCACCGGCGGGCGCCGGGGCTTGGTTTCCCTACCCGCCCCCGGCGAGGAGCGCGTCGAGGGCCCGGTCGACCTGCCGAGCGGTCGCAGCCAGGGATGCGGAGCCGTCGACCAGGACATTGGCCGCTTCGGACATCTGTTCTGACGGCATCTGGTTCGCCATGCGGCGCTCAGCGTCCTCGGTCGACATCCCTCGCTCCGCGAGCCGCCGCGCGGCGTCCTCCGGCCGGCAAGTGACGACCCAGATCTCGTCGCACCGCTCACGCAGGGGCGACTCGAGAAGCTTGATCGCCTCGATTGCCGCGACCTCGGTCCCCGAAACTGCGAGGGCCTGGAGCCGGTCGCGGACCCGGTCGCGGACGGCGGGATGGACGATCGCCTCGAGGTCCGCGAGCGATGCGCGGTCGCGGAACGCGGCGCGGGCCAATGCCGCGGGGTCCGTGGTGCCGAACCGAGCGAGTATGGCGGCGCGGGCGGTCGGATCCTTCTCCCGCACGTCGCGGGCGATCTCGTCCGCATCGAGAACCGCGACTCCGCGGGCATGGAGCATCGACGCCACGGTGGACTTTCCGCACCCGATGCGCCCGGTCAGGCCGATCACCCTCATGGCGGCGGGTCGACCGGTGCCGGTTGGCATCGTGGGCAGTAGTGGGTGGCCCGGGCGTTGACCACGATTCGCTCGATTGGCCGCCCACACCGAAAGCACGGCTCGCCGGTCCGGCGATAGACCCGCATCCGCTCGGCAGCCAGGCCCGGCTCGCCGTCGGGGTCGACGTAGTCGCGATACGACGCGCCTCCGCCGGCCAGGCCCTCGCGCAGCGCGGCCCGGATACCGCGGTGCAGGCGGCGGATGTCAGCGGCGGTCAAGGTGTCCGCCCGCCGGAGCGGGTGGAGCCGAGCGCGCCACAGCGCCTCGTCGGCGTAGATGTTCCCCACCCCGGCCACGAACGACTGGTCGAGGAGCAGCGTCTTCAGCCGGGCGCTCCGGCGGCGAAGCCGCTGCCCCAGGCGCGCAGCGGAGAACGACGGGGCGAGCGGCTCCGGGCCGTGGCGCGCGAACACGTCCGCCACTCGCCGCCGACCCCGCCCCGGGTACAGCCCAATGCGTCCGAACTTCCGGGCGTCGCGAAACCGGAGCTGCCGCCCGTCGGCCAGGTCGAACACGACCCGGGCGTGCGGGTCCGGCGCGGCCCCCGGCGCGGCCACGATCAGCGCGCCCGTCATCCGCAGGGCGACCGTCAGCACCCGTCCGTCGTCGAGGTACAGGACCACG
>DATFEC010000045.1:0-4090 GCA_035251655.1 Candidatus Limnocylindria bacterium
TTCCAGGAGCGGGTCCTGGCCCAGGCCGAGGATCCCGAGTCCCCCCTCCTGGAGCGGACGAAGTTCGCCGCCATCGTTGCGGGCAACGTCGACGAGTTCTACCAAATCCGCGTTGCCGGCCTGAAGCGGCAGGTCGCCGCCGGGACGCTCACCACCTCGCCCGACGGCCTCACCGCGGCCCAGCAGCTGTCCCGCATCGACCGACGCGTGCGCAAGCTCGCCGCCCGTCACGCGGCGCTGTTCGCGGATGAGATCCGGCCGGCACTGGCGGACGCCGGCGTTCCGATCGTCCACTGGTCCGAATTGGACGAGGCCGCGCAGGCCACCCTGCGAGAGACCTACCAGGACCAGATCTTCCCGGTCCTCACCCCGCTCGCGGTCGATCCCGCGCACCCGTTCCCGTACATCTCGAACCTGTCGCTCAACCTGGCGGTGCTCGTGCGCGACCAGGCGAGCCGGCGCCGGCTGTTCGCCCGGATCAAGGTGCCGTCGCTCCTTCCGCGCTTCATGTACGCGGAGGGCAATGGCCACGGGCCGGCCTGGGTGCCGCTCGAGGACGTGATCGCCGCCAATTTGGACAGCCTGTTCCCTGGCATGGTCATCGCCGAGTCCTGGAGCTTCCGGGTGACCCGGCATTCCGACCTCGAGATCGACGACGACGAGGCGGAGGACCTGCTCGAGACGATCGAGGAGGAGCTGCGCCGTCTCCGGTTCTCGCGAGCCGTCCGGCTCGAGGTCGAGCAGGGGATGCCCGACCATGTCATCGCCCTGCTGACCCGCGAGATGCAGATGGGATCGGCGGATGTCCACGAGCTCCCGGCCCCACTCGGTCTGGCCGACCTGTGGAGCCTCGTCAACCTCGACCGGCCGGACCTCAAGCCCGCACCTTTCCACCCGGTGATCCCTCGCGAGCTCGCCCCGACCGCCGAGGGCCCGGCCGACGTCTTCGCCGCCCTGCGTGCGGGCGACATCCTCGTCCACCATCCGTATGACTCGTTCGCGGGAAGCGTGCAGGCCTTCATCGCGCAGGCGGCCGCGGACCCCGCCGTGCTGGCCATCAAGCAGACCCTCTACCGGACTTCCGGCGAAAGCCCGATCGTCGACGCGCTGATCCGGGCGGCGGGAGCGGGGAAACAGGTCGTGGTCCTGGTCGAGCTCAAGGCCCGCCTGGACGAGGAGGCGAACATCGCCTGGGCGCGCAAGCTGGAGCAGGCGGGCTGCCACGTCGTGTACGGGCTCATCGGTCTGAAGACGCACTGCAAGGTGTGCATGGTCGTCCGCCAGGAGGGGAGCCTCGTACGTCGCTACGTGCACATCGGGACCGGCAACTACCACCCGGCCACGGCGCGCCTGTACGAAGACCTCGGCCTGCTCACTGCCGAGGAGCAGCTCACCGAGGACGTCACCCACCTGTTCAACGTGCTGACCGGGTATTCCCGCCGCTCGGACTACGACGCCTTGATCGTGGCGCCGCTCAACCTGCGGCGGCGGATGGTGGAGATGATCGAGCGAGAGGGGCAGCGCTCGACCGCGAAACGACCGGGCCGGATCTCGATGAAGATGAATGCCCTGGTCGACGTCGGGATCGTGGATGCGCTCTACGGCGCCTCCCAGCGCGGGGTGGCGGTCGACCTCCTGGTGCGGGGGCCGTGCATCCTCCGGCCCGGAGTTGCCGGCCTCTCCGACACGATCCGCGTCCGCTCGATCGTCGGCAGATTCCTCGAGCACTCGCGGATCTACCGCTTCGGGAACGGAGACGGATCCGAGTTCTGGATCGGCAGCGCCGACATGATGGATCGCAACCTGGACCGACGGTTCGAAGCGCTCGTGCGCGTGGACGATCCGGCTCTCCAGGACCGACTGGACGGCATCCTCGACCTGGCCTGGGCCGACACCATGCAGGCCTGGTCGCTGCGGTCGAGCGGCAAGTGGGCCCGCGTGCCGCGCGGTCGCGAACCGATCAGCCTCCAAGAGGAGCTGATGCGCCAGACCCTCCAGGCGTGAGCCAACCGCTCGAGCTGAAGTTCGCGGTCGGCCCGGCGTTCGTCCTGCCTGATCTCACGGGAGCCGGCTCGGTGGCGCGGATGCAGGCCATGCCGAGCCGGGACATGCGGTCGACGTACTACGACACCGTGGATCGCCGGTTGGCGCGCTGGGGCATCACCCTCCGGCACCGCTCCGGGGACGGAGATCAGGCGCCGTGGACGTTGAAGCTGCCGCTGCCCGCTGCGGCGGTCGATGGCGAGCGTCCCGCGTCGCGCTCCGAGATTGAAGTGGAGGGCTCGGCAGATGCCGTGCCCGACATGCTCGCCGACCTGGTCACCGCCCACGTTCGCTCGCACCCGCTGACCGTGGCCGCGATCCTGGCCACGCAGCGCACGGGGTGGCGGTTGGTGGCGTTCGATGGCCAGGTTGTGGCCGAGCTCACCACCGACGACGTCCTGGTCATGGACGGAGACGAGGTGACGTCACAATTCACCGAGCTGGAGCTGGAGGCACGTCGCGCGTCGGCGGAGGACCTGGCCGCGGTGAGCGCCAGGCTGCTGGCGGCCGGCGCGGTTGGAGCGGCGCCGGTTCCCACAGCCATCCGTGCGCTGGGCCCCGGCGCCAGCGGGCTCCCGGACGTCGTGCTCCGCGAGTTCCTGCCGGAGGACGCCGCCGGGTGGGCGGTTCGTGCCGCTCTTGCCGACGCTCTGCTGCGAATCGTGAAACACGACCCCGGGACGCGACTCGGGGACGAAGAGGCGCTGCACCAGTTTCGTGTCGGCGTGCGCCGCCTGCGCAGCGACCTGCGAACACTGCGCAGCCTCCTCGGTCCGGACTGGGCCCCGGGGCTCAACTCCGACCTGAAGCGACTCGGGAGCCTCCTCGGCGCCGTGCGCGACCTTGACGTGCTCTTGACCCATCTCGCGTCTACTCACGGCGACCTGATGACTCCCCTGAGTCCGATGCTCACCGACCTGCGACGGCGGCACGCCACCGCCCGCGCGGTGCTCCTCGAGGAGCTGCGCTCCGACCGCTACGCCCAGCTCCTCGAGCGCCTCGTCGTCCTCGCCCGCGACCCCGAGCTCAGCCCGGCCGGCCTCCAGCCGGTCGGGGACGTTCTCCCGGCCCTGGCCGCAAGGTCATGGCGCCGGCTCGAGCGTCGAGTGGAGAAGATGTCTACCCGTCCGCGTCCCACCGACACCGACCTGCACGCGGTCCGGATTGCCGCGAAGCGCGCGCGGTACGCCGCCGAGCTCGCGGCCCGCGGGGTCCCCGAGGGCCGAGCCGAGGAAGCGCGTGGCTTCGCCGCCGAGCTTGCGGGGCTCCAGGATCTCCTCGGGCGCCACCAGGATGCGGTGGTCGCGGTAGCCGAGACACATGCCGGGGCGGCGGCCCATGCGGACGACCTGGAGCTGATCGTGGCCGCCGGGCGCGTCATCGAGCGCGAGCTGCAGGCCGCGCGTCGCGAGCGAGGCCGGTTCGCCGATACATGGCGATCGGTCAGCCGCCGGCGACATCGGGGCTGGATGGAGACATGAACGGGTCGGTGATCCGCGCGGCGGGCGGCGTGCTGTGGCGCCCCGCCGGGGCCGGCGGGGACGCCGGCACCATCGAGGTGGCGGTCGTTCACCGGCCGCGATACGACGACTGGTGCCTGCCCAAGGGAAAGCTGGCGCAGGGCGAGTCAGACCTGGATGCCGCCATTCGCGAAGTGCTCGAGGAAACCGGGTTCCACGTCCGGGTCGGCGAGCCTCTCGGCACGACCCGCTACCGCCGCTTCGTGAACGGCGTCGACCGGCCAAAGGTCGTGCGCTGGTGGGCAATGCAGGCCGCGTCAGGCGCCTTCGCCCCGAATGACGAAGTCGACGAGCTGCGCTGGGTGTCACTGGAGCGTGCCCGGGCGATCCTCACCAGCGCCAGCGACCTCACCGCTCTGCGACGGTTCGCTGACATCGGGGTGAGCCCCGAGCCGATCCTGATGCGCTAGGCTCGGGGTGTGATGACCACGCCCCCCGTCGAGCCGGTCATCCGCGCCGAGCAGCTGACCAAGCATTACAGCGGAGGATTCCACCGCCCCGGGCACGGCGGCGGGCCGATCCGGGCC
>DATFEC010000044.1:0-4207 GCA_035251655.1 Candidatus Limnocylindria bacterium
CTCAGGCGACGGGAGGACGGGCTCCGGCAGGGCCAGCGAGGTCCCGCAGTAGCCACACAGCCGGAACCCCGCCGGATTCTCGGCTCCACAGCCGGGGCAGACCTGCGTCCCGGGCGCCACCGCGTCGTCCATCATGGTCGGCGGAAGTCGGCCAGCCATTCCGCGATCCGGCCAAGGGCGTCCTCTCGAACGCGGTCAAGGCCATGACCGATCCCGGGGTAGGTCACGAGCGTGGCGGATGGGAGTCGCCCAACGGCTTCACGAAGCAGCTCGATCCGCGCGAACGGATCCGACTCGCCGCTGAGCAGGAGGACGGGGCACGAGATGCGCTGCCAATGCGCGCTTCGCTCGGCCGCGGATTCCGGATGCCCGGGCCGATGGAGCGGGTAGCAGAGCAGAACGAGCCCGGCATAGGTCTCGTCCGCCGCGATCAGGCTCGCGACGCGGCCACCGAACGACTGGCCACCGATGACGACCTCGTCGCCGGCAGGGGCCGCTTCCCGGTAGACCGCCACCGCGCGTTCGACCTTCGCCTTCGGGAGGGCCACGTAGCGTGCCTCGAATCCACGGCCGGCCAGGCCAGCGATCCACGGCCGCATCGAGGCTTCCGATCCGCTGGCCCCCGCCGCGAGGTGGACGCGGAGGCTCTCACCCCTCATGCGCGCGATTGTGCGCGCGCGGCCGGCCGGGCGTCGACACGCGGCCGTCACGAACTGACGCTACCCTGATCCCCGCGATGACCGATCAGCTGCCGTCCCGTGGCCACGCGGCCCTCGCCGGGGCGGTGGCCGGGGCTGCCGCCATCGGCGTCAACGAGCTCCTGGCCGGCGTTCTGCCGGGCGCGCCTTCCTTCGTGGTCGAGGTCGGAGCGGCCGTCATCGCCCTCCAGCCGCCTGGTGCCAAGCAGCTCATGGTCGACCTCTTCGGAACGAACGACAAGCTCGTCTTCAACCTGCTCATCGCGGCCGTCGCCATCGGCGGCGCGGCGATCCTCGGAGTCGTGGCTCGACGTCGGTTCGGCTGGGCCGCTCTCGGCTTTGCCGGTGCCGGTTTGGCGGCCATGGCCGTTTCGGTCCTCCTGGATCCGCTCGTCGATCCTGCCCTTGCCCTGCTGTCGGCCGTTGTTTCGGTGGGCGTGGGCATCGGCGCCCTCGGCGGTCTCATGCGCCTCGCCACGCCATACGAGCCGGTCGCCGAGATGCCGGACTGGTCCCGTCGCCGCTTCATCGGCACCTCGGTGGCAGTGGCCGGCGTGGCGGTCACCAGCGGACTGGTCGGCAGGGTGATCGGGGAGCAGGGTCGGGTGGCGGTACCGGTCGACGTGCCGCCCGTGCCCGAGCCGGTCGACCCACTGCCCGCCCTGGCACCCGGCACCGACCTGGGCGTCGGGGGCCTGTCGCCGATCGTGACTCCGAACGCCGAGTTCTACCGGATCGATACGTCGCTCCTCGTCCCGCGTCTCGACGCTTCGACCTGGGAGATGACCGTGACCGGCATGGTCGACCGGCCGCTGACCCTGACCTACGCGGAGCTGCTTGCGATGCCCCTCCACGAGCGGTACGTGACCATCGCCTGCGTCTCGAACGAGGTCGGCGGGGACCTCGTCGGCAACGCCCTGTGGCGCGGGGCCCTGCTGCGGGACGTGCTGGCGTCAGCCGGGATACGAGCGGGTGCGACCCAGGTCGTGGGCCGCTCGTTCGACGGTTGGACCTGTGGCTTCCCGACCGAATGGGTGATGACCGATGAGCGCGACGCGCTGATCGCGGTGGCCATGAACGACGAGCCGCTGCCCGCCGACCACGGGTTCCCGGCTCGCCTCATCGTGCCGGGCCTGTTCGGCTACGTCAGCGCGACGAAGTGGCTGACGAACATCGAGCTGACGACGTGGGACGCGTTCGATGCCTACTGGGTGCCGCTCGGATGGGCCAAGGAAGGGCCGATCCTGACCCAGTCGCGGATCGACGTTCCCCGTTCCGGCGGCACGGTGGGCGCCGGGGAGGTGGCCGTTGCCGGCGTGGCGTGGGCTCCCGACCGCGGGATCAACGGGGTCGAGGTGCAGGTGGACGATGGCCCCTGGCAACCGGCGGAGCTTTCGGTCGCGATCAGCGACACGACCTGGGTCCAGTGGCGCCACACGTGGAGCGCGGCGATCGGTGATCACACGCTGCGGGTTCGGGCCACCGACGGCGATGGCACCGTCCAGGAGTCGCGGGCGACTCGGCCCGCGCCGGACGGGGCGCGTGGCCACCACACGATCAACGTCACGGTCGGGTAGGTCACAATCGGCCGCGTGGCGAACGCGGTCGCGCCGGTCCTGGTCCTGAACCCCATTGCCGGCGACGGTGCCGGGGGCCGCTTCCTCCGCAGCCTCGAGGAGCAGCCCGCGCTGCGAAACATCGAGCTCCGGGTGACGACCCGTCGCGGGCACGCCGAGGAGCTTGCGGCGGAGGCGGTCCGCGGAGGCGCGGACCGGGTCGTGGCCGTCGGCGGGGACGGGACCATGCAGGAAGTCGTGAACGGGATCATCGGGGCTGGTGGCGGGACGCTGGGAGTCATCCCGATCGGGCGCGGGAACGATCTGGCCCGCAGCCTCGGCATCCCGATCGATCCGCTCCCCGCCCTGGACGTCGCGCTCGGTCCGACGACCCGCCCGATGGACGTCGGCCGCGCCATCCGCGACGCGCGCTTCCGCCACTTCGTGGCCGCCGGCGGCGTCGGCTTCGACGCCCAGGTGTCGTGGACGATGTCGAACCCCCGGCCGTGGTGGAAGAACGGCCGGGCGGGCTACTTCGCCGGGACGATCGACGAGCTGCGCCGCTTTCATAACCAGCGCCTGCGGATCACATTCGACCTCGACAGCGGCCGCGAGGTCGTTGACCACACCTCCCTGATGGTCGCGTTCGCCAACGGCCCGTACTACGGTGGCGGCATGAAGATCTGCCCCGACGCCAGCCTGAGCGACGGCCAGCTCGACGTCTGCGTGGTCGGCGACCTCTCCCGCTTCGAGGCTCTCCGGGAGCTGCCGGGCCTGTACGAGGCCAAGCATGTTCGCAATCCCAAGGTCCGCTTCTACCGGAGCCGCTGGATCATGATCGAGGGCGACGAGCCGACACGGGTCCACCTCGACGGGGAGCCGTGGGGGACATTGCCCATCCGGGTCGAGGCGCTCCCGGCGGCGATCGAGGTGGCGGTGGCCGAATGACCGACGCGAGCACCCCGCAGCCGGGCTGGGAGGCCGTCGACGTCGAGGGACGCCGGCTGGGGACCGTCGACGCGGTCTTCGCCGACTACCTGCTCGTGCGGACCGGTGGCTTTCTCCCGGTCGACCTGTATGTACCCATCACGGCCGTGTCACCAGGCGGCCGGAGCGATGCCGTCGAGCTGGCTGCCGCGGACGCGGACGAGGCATACCGATCATGGCACCGACCGTTGAAACGGGCGCCACACGAGTGAGGACCTGACCGATGGGCTTCGCCCCCGAGCTCCTCGACCGCCTGCGAACCACGCGGGAGGTCCGCATCGAGACCCGGAGGGCGCCCGAGGCGCCCGCCCATCGGACGATCATCTGGATCGTCGTCGACGATCGCGACCGGGTTCTGGTGCGCAGCTTCCGAGGGGAGCGGGGACGGTGGTATCGCGAGGCGCTCGCGCATCCGGCGTGCACGGTCTGGATCGGATCGGAGGCAGTTGACGTCCGCGCGGAACCGGCAGCGGATCCGGATCGTGTGGCGGCCACGTCCGCCGCCCTGTCCGAGAAGTACGCGAAGAGCAGCTCCCTGCCCTTCATGGTGGAAGCGGACGTCCTGGAGACGACCCTCGAACTGCTGCCCCGATGAGCGTGCGGTACCCTACGGAGCGTGACTGACACGGCTCGCGCCGACGCCTTCTACGCGCACGTGGGGAGCGGGGGAAAGGTCGAGGCCGACGACTGGATGCCGGACGACTACCGGGCGGCCGTCCTGAAGTTCGTCGAGATGCATGCCAACAGCGAGCTCATGGGCGTCCTGCCCGAGCGGGACTGGATCCTTCGCGCGCCCACGCTGCGCCGAAAGCTGGCACTGACTAGCAAGATCCAGGACGAGGTCGGCCACGCGCAGCTCCTGTACCGGGTGGCGGAGGACCTGGGCAAGCCCCGTGAGCAGATGCTCGCCGACCTGCTGGCGGGCAAGACGAAGTTCCATAACGTGTTTCATTACCCGACCCGCTC
>DATFEC010000042.1:0-3025 GCA_035251655.1 Candidatus Limnocylindria bacterium
GGCAGGACGCGGAGGAGCCGGGCGACGGTGACCCGCAGCTGGCCGCGCGGCACGATGGCGTCCACGAACCCGTGCTCGAACAGCCGCTCTGCGCTCTGAAAGCCATCGGGAAGCTCCTCCCCCACCGTTCCGCTGGCAACCCGCGCCCCGGCAAACCCGATCAATGCCCCGGGCTCGGCGAGGATCACATCACCCAATGACGCGAAGCTGGCGAGCACGCCGCCGGTGGTGGGGTCGGTGAGGATGCTGATGAATGGAATACCGGCCTCGTTCAGCCGGCCGAGGGCCGCGGTCGTCTTGGCCAACTGGAGGAGCGAAATCGTGCCTTCCTGCATCCGGGCGCCGCCGGAGGCGCTGACCACGATGGCCGGGACACGCTCCGCGAGAGCGCCCTCGAAGCAACGGGCCATCTTCTCCCCGACCACGCTTCCCATCGATCCGCCCATAAATCGGAAGTCGAACACTCCGAGCGCCACCGGCTCGCCCTCGATTCGGGCCATTCCCCAGAGCGCGGCCTCGGGCAGCCCGGACCGCACGCGCGAGGATTCGAGCCGCTCCGGGTAGGGCTTGCTGTCGGTGAAGCTCAACGGGTCACCGCTGTACAGGCCGGCATCGCGCTCGGCAAATGAGCCCGAGTCGACGAGGAGCTCGATCCGCTCCGGCGCGGACAGCCGGAAGTGATGGCTGCAGGTCGGACATACCCGTCCGTTGCGGTCCAGCTGGCGATTGAACAGCTGGCCCTCGCAGCGGGGGCACTTCGTCCAGGCGTCGGCGGGCGCGGTGCGGCGGCTAAAGGGGAATTTGATCTTCATGGCGACCGATGGACGTAGCGCCACGCCACGACGGCCATCCCAGCGGTACTGACCACCACAGATCCAACGGCGCTGGTGAGGACCAGGCGCTGGTGGTGCCGGACGAAGCCCATCAGCCGGCGGTCCGCGGCGCGTGCCACTCCGGCATCGAGGCGGCGACCGAGACTGGCCTCGAAGCCCGATCCGGGCGGCACCGGGTGCAGGCTGTCGCGGAGGGCCCGTGCCATGGCGAGCTCGGCGGCGAGCGTGGGCGGCACGGCCGCCGGCTCGCCGTCGAGGACCGATGAGACGGCTCGGTCGATTCGCTCGGCATCAGTGGGACGAGACGGGTGGCGGATGATCATTTCTATGGCGGCTAACACCGCCGGGCGGGATTCGTTACAGCCGGTCGGGCCTGGATCCCTCACCGAGCTCCCGCGCGAGGTCCCGCAGCGCCCGGTGGATCAGGACCCTGGCGGCGCCTTCGCTCCGATCCAGCACGGCGCCGATCTCGCGAGCCGACAGGCCGTCGACGAATCGGAGCACGATCGCCTGGCGGCGGTCGGCCGGAATGCGCCCCAGGGCCTCACGGATGGCTCGCCCCTCGTCGGCGCGGGCCACCACGCCTGCGGGATCGGCGCCTGGGGCGTGGTGGTGCTGCGCGTCCGAGATCGGCTCCGTGCGGCGGCGGCGCCGAGAGCGGTGCGCATTCGCGATCGTGTTGTGCGCGATCCGAAACAGCCAGGCCCGGAAGGTGGCGCCCTCGTCGGTGAAGCGGTCGATGCCGCCGAGGGCGGCCAGGAACGTACGCTCGGTCACGTCCTCCGCCTCGTGGTGGTCGCCAAGCTGGTAGAACGCATAGCTGTAGACCCGGTCCAGGTAACGGCGGTAGAGCCGGTCGAACGTCCGGCGGTCGCGCTGCGCGGCCTGGACGTCGGCCAGGTCGGGATCGGTGCCGGTCCCACCCGCGCGCTCACGGGCACCGTCGCGCTCGGGCAGCGCCTGGGGATCGCTCATCCTGCCACCGCGGTCGCGTGGACCCGGATGACCTCACCCACCGTGACCGTGGTCTGGATCGTCGGCCCGTCGAGCACGAGCCCGCCGTCGTCGGCAATCGCACCGGCCACCCCGGCCAGGCGACCGGCGGGAGTCTCGACCTCGATCTCGCGCCCGGTGAGCCACGACGCGGACTGGAAGCGAACCTGCGGCGAGGTCCCCGTTTCGATGCGGTTGACCTCCCCGTCGAGCGCGGCGAGCAGGCCGCCGAGGAGAGCCACCCGGTCGACGTCGCGCCCGGCCAGGTCCGCCAGCGACGTCGCGCCCGACGCTATGTCCGACGGCATGTTCTCGCGCCGCCAATTCACGTTGAGCCCCATCCCGATCACCGACCAGACGACCCGCGCGCCCTCGATCTCGGTCTCGACCAGCAGTCCGGACACCTTCAGCCCGTCGGACGTCACCAGGTCGTTCGGCCAGCGGACGGAGAGCGGTGCGGCCTGACCGACGGCCTCCTGGGCGGCGGAACGCAGCGCAAGCGCGGCGCCGGCCGCGAGCCACCAGGCGCGTTCCGCGGGAAGGTCGAGACGGAGGCCCACGCTGACGAGGAGGTTGACGCCGGCAGGCGACAGCCACGTCCGGCCCATCCGACCGCGACCCGCCAGCTGCCGGTCGGCTACGACCGCGAGACCGTCCGGCCCCCCCTCGACCAGTGCGGCACGGGCCTGGTCGTTGGTAGATCCGATCTCGGGGTGGAATTCGACCCGGTTCCCGACCCGGCGGCCCGGGCGCGCCGCGGCGGCCCAGTCGGGAAGCGGCTCGGAGCCGGTCGGTCGCGGATCGGTCACGGGTGGGCGATTCTAGCAGCCGACGAAATTGGGTCCGGTACACTCGGTCGGACGATGTCCGACGCCGCACGATCGCCTGCCGGCCGCGAACGGGTCTTCTCCGGCATCCAGCCCAGCGGCGCGAGCCACCTCGGCAACTATCTTGGAGCGCAGCGAAACTACGTTGCACTCCAGGACGAGTACGAGGCGATCTACGGCATCGTCGACTACCACGCGCTGACGACCGTCCACGACGGAGCCGAGCTCCGACGCCTGACCCACGAGATGGTGCTCGACCTGCTGGCGGTGGGGCTCGACCCGGAGCGGTGCGCGCTCATCCGCCAATCCGACTTCCCGGAGGTCGCCGAGCTGTGCTGGATCTTCAGCACCGTGGTGCCGGTGAGCTGGCTC
>DATFEC010000071.1:0-3724 GCA_035251655.1 Candidatus Limnocylindria bacterium
GCGCACACGCCTGCCCCGGGTCGTCGTCAGTCTCATCACCTCGCTGAGTCTCCTGCCGCTAGGCAGCGTGCCTGCCCTCGCCGCGTCGGACCTCGCGGTCGAGATCGTTTCGTCACCGACTCAGGTGACCCGCGGTGAGCCTGTCTCCTACGTCGTCCAAGTCGGCAACGGCGGCGGGACCACGGTGAACCACGTCACCCTGGAGGCCGACACGCCTGTGGGCTTCACCTATCAGCGAGCCATCACGACGCAGGGAACCTGCAATGCGGCGCCAGCAGAGGATCCGTTCTGCGAGCTCGGGCAATTCTCCCCGGGCCCGGGCGCGCTCGTCGTCCTCATCTTCGACACGTCGCCGACCATGCCGCTTGGACCGCTCCTCGACGATTTCATGGTCACCGCTCGGGGAGGGGAAGGTGGCAACGACCAGCCCCACTCAGCGCACCAAGACACATTCACCGCTGAAGCCGAAACGACCGTCATGGCGGCGAGCGATGACTTCACGATCCACTACATCGTGCCCGAGGGCGATGCGATCACCACCGGCGGGATCCTCGGGGGGACGGCGCTCTCGGCTGGCAACCCACAGGGCACCCAGGCGACGGTGCCGGCAACCCAGTTCGGCTTGCCGGCCGCCGTCGGTGAGTTCGGCGACGAGGACACGCTCTGTCCACCCGAGTTCGAGGGCAAGTGCTTCGGGCAGGCCTCGGCCATCTCGGTCGGCGATGGCATCCTCATCGAGCCGTACCTCATCGTCCAGGTGCGATTCGACTTCGGGGAGGTCGGCGTCATCAACGACCGGAAGCTGGTCCTCTTCCACTGGATCGACGACGACCCCTTCGACCTGGTCCCGCCGACCACCTATGTCGAGATCAGCACGATCTGCAGCGACGCGACGCCAGCGTCCACCGAGCTGCCCTGCCGGCTCCCATTGGAGCGAATGCCTGACCGCGACACGCTGGTCACGATCTTCCTGGAGCACAACGGCGTCATCAAGGGGCGCGGCTGACCCCCGTCAGCTTCGCGGCTGACGCCACGTCCCCCTTCGCTTCGTAGATCGCGAGGGCCTCGTCGCGGGCCTCGGTCGCGCTCGGCACATCTCCGACAGCGGTGAACGCTTCCGCGAGGTCGGCGAGGGCCAGGGCGGTGACCATCGGCATGTCGGCATCTCGCGCCAGGCGGACCGACTCGCGGGCGAGATCAACGGCGGCCCGGGCGTCGCCGTCTGCGACCAGGATGGCTGACCGAAGGCCGCGCCAGCGCGACTGGGCATCGAGGTCGTCGCTGGCTGCGAGAGACTGGGCGCGCGCGGCCTCCGCCGCCGCCTCCTGGTAGCGGCCCTGCTCCGCCAGGGCCCGACCGAGCATGCTGGACACGCTGGCCAGGTAGAAGGTGTCGCCCACGCCGGCGAGAACGTCCGCTGCCTCGCGGAGAACACCTTCAGCGGTCGCCGGCTCGCCTGCCCGAAGCTCGACCTCGGCGACGTCCAACGCCAGCTGCGCGGCCAGCACCGGCTGACCCAGCTCGCGCGCCGTCGCTCGCGCTCCCTCGTACAAGGTCCTCGCCGAATCGAACTGTCCGCACATGGCCTCCAGCTGGGCGGTCGCGGCCTTCACGACCACTCCCGTTGCGCGGTCGGTGCCCACGTCCTCCAGCAACGCCTCGAGTCGCCTTGCGGCCGTTTCTGCCGCCGTCGGGCCGTAGGTCAGGGCGATGGCCAGGTTCGAGATACCGCGCAGCCGCTGCCGTTCATCTCCCGCCCTGCCCGCGAGCGCGATGACCTGTTCCGCGTCCGCGGCGGCATCGGCAAACCGACCCGCCGTCCCGTGCGCGACGTAGCGAACGCGCCATGCCAGCGAGGCTCCGGCGAGGTCGTCATCCGCGTCGAACATCACGAGCGCGCGCTCGGCCTCGGACAGCGCCCGCGTCGCCCAGTTCGGGCCTGGCGAGGAGGCGAGCTCCAATCGGATTCGGAGCAGCCGGGCCTTGGCCGCCGAACCAGGATCATCGGCCCCGTTGGCGGCGGACTCGATGTCCTCGAGGAGCGCGCCCGCCTCGGCGTATGCCCCGGTCTCATCGAGCGCCTCGGCGAGGAGCAGCTCCGTGCCGCGGGCATCGGCGGAGTCCGGCGCCAGCGCGACTGCCCGCTGGAGGAGGTTGATGGCGGCGTGCCAGTCCTCGCGTGCGAACGCGTGCCGTCCGGCCGCGCCCAGCAGTGAAGCCGCGCGTTGCGCCAGGGCGCGACCGCGGTCGTCGAGCGGGCCGAGGCCCTGGAGATTCAGGTATGCCTGTTCGAGGTGGTAGGCGATGACCTCCTCCACTTCGCCCAGGCGATCGGTTTCGTGCGCGGTCAGCCACTCGGCGTATCGCTCGTGAAGCATGGCCCGTGCTCGCTTGAGGATCGCCTGGTACGCGGTGTCCCGGATGAGCTGGTGATTGAACCGATAGCCGACGATCACCGACCCGGTCGGGCGGAGCAGCTGCTTGTCGGTCAATGCGGCGAGAAGCGACCCCACCTGGGGGCGAACGGCATCCGGCACCAGATCGGTCACGGCTGGCGTCGGAAACTCGACGCCGATGACCGCCGCCGGCTCCGCGACGGACCGCTCTTCTCGGACAAGCCGATCCAGCCGGGCTGCGAGCAGGGCGTGGATGGTGGGTGGGATGGCGAAATCGCGCAGGTCGCCGCTGACCTGCCATGAGCCATTCGTGGCCCGAATAGTGCCGTTGTCGATCAGCATTGACAGCATCTGCTCCACGAAGAGGGGATTGCCGCCCGACGACTGCGCGATCCGGTCACGAATCCCGGGCGGCAGGCCTGCGTCGCCCAGGAGATTGGCGGCCACCGAGGCGACCTGCGACTCGGTGAGCCCCTCCAACGAAAGACGAACGCTGCACGCCGCCTGGCCCCATTCCGGCCGCGACTCGAGCAGATCGTGGCGCGCCGTCGCCAGGATGAGGACCGGAGCATCCTCGAGGGTATCGGTCAGGTGCTCGAGCAGGTCGAGGAACGTCGGCTCGGCCCAGTGGATATCCTCGATTACGACCACCACGGGCCGCTCGTGGGCGAGCACTTCGAGGAAGCGCCGGGCTCCCCAGAACAGCTCGGTCAGCGGGAACTGCGCGGTGTACAGACCGATGGCGGAGGCCAGGCGCTGGACGATCTGGGGATCGCCCACCAGGGCCTGGAGCTTGTCCAGCGCCAACTGGGCGGGCATGTCGATATCGATTCCGGCCGCGTCGCGCACGACCTCGCCGAGCGGCCAGAAGGTGATCCCCTCCCCGTAGGAGAGCGCTCGTCCGCGGAGGACCCGTGCCTCGTCGCCGAGTGACGTGAGGAACTCGCGGATCAGCCGCGACTTGCCGACGCCGGCGTCGCCGAGGAGAGTGACCGCATGGCACCGTCGACCGTCGACGGCGCGTCGATAAGCACCTCGCAGCTCGTCCAGCTCCTCGTCTCGGCCGACCAGGGGCGCGTCCACCCGTCGAGCCACGCCCTCGTCCGTGCCGCGCACGGCGAGGAGCCGGTAGGCGGCCACCGGCTCGGATTTGCCCTTCAGCTCGAGCGGGTCCATCGGCTCGACCTCGACCGCGTCGCGGACCAGCCGGTAGGTGCTGCCGCCGATGACGACCTCCATCGCCGGGGCGGCCTGCTCGAGGCGGGCGGCGACGTTCGCCGTGTCCCCGGTGACGAGCTGCTGCCCGGTCACAGCCTCCCCGGCCACGA
>DATFEC010000030.1:0-2823 GCA_035251655.1 Candidatus Limnocylindria bacterium
CGGCAGGGATTCATCTGGGGATACGGCCACCTGCCGATCTGGGCAGCCGCGGCGGCTGTCGGAGCCGGGCTGGCGGTGGCGATCGAGCAGGCCACTGGTCACGGGGCGCTCGATGCGGTGGGGGCCGGCTACGCGGTCACCGTCCCGGTCGCCATCTACCTCGCCGGTCTGTGGTTCATCCACGAGATGGCCCAGCTCCCCGGCTGGGCGGACGCGATCCCTCCGGGGGTGACCATCCTCGTACTGCTGCTCGTGCCGCTGACCGGGTGGGGCGTGCTGCTCGGCGGGGCGGTAGTCGCTGCCCTGCTCGCCTGGAAGCTCGTCACCGGGCGCCTCGCGACCAGCGGTCGTCGGGCGATGATGGACGCATGACGACCGAGTTCACGCCTCTCCAGCTCCGCGATGGGCGACGGCTGGAGATCTACGTCTACGGGGACTCCGTTGGGCCGGCGGGGACGGTCCTCTACCACCACGGGTCGCCGAGCTCGGGTCTGGTCCCGCCGTCGTGGGACGCCGCGGCTCGCGCGGCCGGCGTCCGGCTAGTGTCGTTCACCCGCGCGGGCTACGGAGGCAGCACTCGCCGGGAAGGGCGGTCGGTGGCCGACAACGTCACCGATACGGTCGAGGTCCTCGACGCGCTGGATGTGCCCCGGGCCTGGGTGCTTGGATGGTCGGGCGGTGGGCCGCACGCCATTGCGTGCGGAGCGGTGGCGCCGGACCGCTTCGTGGGCGTCGCGACGATCGGCGGCGTGGCACCGTATCCGGCAGAGGGCATCGACTGGTTCGAGGGCATGGGTCCGGAGAACGTCGAGGAGTTCCAGGGTGTCCTGGCCGACCCCGCGTACAGCATTCAGTCGGCGGAGCGAGACTGGCCAAAGTGGCGCGACGTCACCGGAGCGGAGGTCGCCGACGCGTTCGGAGGTCTCATCGACCATGTCGACCGGGGATCGCTGACCGGCGAGTTCGCGGACTACGTCGCCGTCGCAACGCGGGAGGGATTGCGCGAGAGCTACTGGGGCTGGGTGGACGACGACTGGGCGTTCGCCAAGCCATGGGGCTTCGATCTCGGAGCGCTCAGCGTGCCCGTCCACGTCTGGCAGGGCGGCCACGACAAGATGGTGCCGTTCGGACACGGGGGGTGGCTGTGCGACCACATCCCGACCGCGTGCCGCCACCTCGACCCCGAGGAAGGTCACCTGACCATTGCCCTGGACGCGTTCCCCCGGATCCTCGACGAGCTGATCTCCGCCTAGTCGATCGCGAACCAGGCCCGGATCCGCCTCGTCACGGTCAGGTCGCCGGCGGCGACCTCGGTGGCTTCCGCAGACTCCGCCACGGCCACCATGGCACGATCCCGGGGCATGGGTCCGACCCCCATCTCCGGCTCCTCATCGATCCTGATCACGGCCCCGAGCTTGACGCCGGCGGCGCTCGCCAGCACCGCCGCCTTGGCCTGCGCCGCCGCGACGGCCTTCTCGAGCGCCTGGTGCTCAGCGGATGACGGGTCCGACGCGCTCATCTGCGCTCCGTGCACCTCGTTCGCACCCGCGCCGACGATCCCGTCGAGGACCTCGCCCAGGCGTGTGAGGTCGCGGACCTTCGCGCTGATCTGTCGCGTGACGCGGTAGCCGATGAGCCTCTGGCCCCGACGGTAGTCATACTCGGGATGAATCGCGACATCGGGAGCCTGGAGGTCGGTGTCGGGCACGCCGAGCTCGCGCAGGGTCGCCAGCACGACCGACGAGCGCACCACGACGTCGTCGCGCGTCGGCGCCAGGTCCTTGCCGTGGCCGGTCACGGCCAGGCTGACGACCGCCAGGTCCGGGGCGACGCTCGCCTCGCCCTCGGCGGTCACCGAGATCCCGCGGCGCATCCGTTCCTTCATCGCTCCGTCTTTCATTCCGGGTCGGGGACCTCGAACACCTGCGGACCGGTCCCCATCCGGATGACGATCGCCTCGAGCGTGACATCGCCGAGCGTTCCCTCCCGATGGACGGTGCGAGCCGGGATGTTGGCGAAGTCCCCCGCCAGCACATCGAACGTCCGCCCACCCTCGAGCTCGATGTGCGTCGCGCCCGACACCACGTAGAAGTACGTCTCGTGCTCCCCGTGGTGGTGCCAGCCACTCACCACCCCAGGTTCGGAGCTGACGTGGCCGATCCATCGGTCATCGGCGGCATAGGCCGCCAGTCGCACCATTCCCGGCGTGGGTGGACCCGGTATCAGGTCTGCGCGGCGGAGCGGTCCGGCCTCGCTCACTCGACCGACTCCCAGACTGTGGCAATCCCCTGCCCCACGCCGATGCACATCGTCGCCAGGCCAAGCCGCGCTCCGCGGCGGCGCATCTCGTGCGCGAGGGTCGCCACCAGGCGGGCGCCCGAGGCGCCGAGCGGATGACCGATGGCGATGGCCCCACCGTTCACGTTGACCTTCTCCGGATCCAGGCCGAGGTCTCGCATGACGGGGAGCGCCTGCGCGGCGAAGGCCTCGTTCAGCTCCACGAGGTCCAGGTCACTGACCGATACCCCCGCCCGATCCAGCGCGAGGCGGGAGGCCGGGATGGGTCCCAGTCCCATGGTCGCGGGATCGACACCGGCCACGGCCGACGAGCGCATCCGGATGATCGGCCTCAGCCCGCGCTGCCGCGCCCGCTCCTCGCTCATGACGACCACGGCCGCCGCGCCGTCGTTGATGCCACTGCTGTTCCCCGCGGTCACCGACCCCGATTCGTCCCGGCGGAATGCGGGCTTCAGCGCCGCGAGCTGCTCGAGGGTGGTGTCCGGTCGCGGATGCTCGTCGCGGTCGACGGTGACCGTCTCGCCC
>DATFEC010000027.1:0-4206 GCA_035251655.1 Candidatus Limnocylindria bacterium
GGCCGGTTCTCGGCGATCCGCTCGTAGCCGAGCGGGGAGAGGTCGATCGTCCGGTACGCCCCATGGATGATCCGCTCGGCCAGGCCGCGCCCGACCGCCGGTGCCTGCTGCAGCCCGTGGCCCGAGAACCCGTTCGCGAACAACAGGTTCGGGATCTCCGGATGAGGACCGATGATCGCGTTGCGGTCGAGGGTGTTGACCTCGTAGTGGCCCGCCCACGCCCGGCGCATCTTCACCGCCTCGAAGGCCGGCACCCGGTGCGCCATGGCCGGCCACACCCGGTCCTCCCACGCTGGCAGATCGACGGTCAGGTCGAGGGTGTCGGGGTCCTCCTCGCCGTCGCGCGGGGAGAAGCCACCGATGTAGTTCGGCTCATCGGGCCGGAAGTAGACGCCGGTGGGGTCGATGACCAGCGGCGCGTCGGGGATCTCGGTCTTGGCGGAGAAGGCATAGACGTTGCGCTTGCGGGGCACGACGGGCAGGTCGACGCCGGCGAAGCGGGCGAGGGCTCCCGCCCGTGGACCCGCGGCGTTGACCAGGGTTCCGCATTCGATGAGGCGGCCATCGGACAGCATCACGGCGTCCACCCGGCCGCCAAACGAGAGGATGCCGGTCACCTCTCCGGTGACGTAGGTCACGCCCGATGCCCGCGCCGACTGCTGGAAGGCCTGCATCAGCGCGGTCGCGTCGAACCACCCCTCGCCGGCGGTTCCCAGCGACCCGCCGGCCAGGTCCTCGGTGGTCAGCCAGCTGAACCGATGGGACAGCTCATCCGGCGACAGGATCTCGACCGGGACCTGCAGCTCGCGTTGGATCTCGTGATTGGCCCACAAGGTCGGCACCCCGGCCTCCGTGGCGAGAAACAGATAGCCGCCTTCCACGAACCCGAAGTCCGGGACCGGCTCGAGCAGCGGGAACCACCACTCGGGGTGCTTGAGGACCTGCACCGCGAACTGGCTCATCTGGATGTTCACCGGGGTCGAGAACTGTTGGCGGACCGATGCGGCCGAGAGCGTCGTCGACGCCGTCGCATAGGTTGGGTCGCGCTCGACGACGATGACCGAGCCCCAGAAATCGGGGTCGCGGGCGAGGAAGTACGCGATCGCCGAGCCGATAACGGCGCCACCGACGATGACAACGTCGGCCCGTTGCGATGCGGGACTCATCGGTCGAATCCTAGCCTGCGCCTCCAAGGCTAGACTCACCGGGTGGCCAGTCGCCCCACCATCGTTACCGTCGACGACGACGTGCCGGTCCTGCGCGCCATCGAGCGCGACCTGCGGACCCGCTACGCGAAGGACTACCGCATTCTCGCCGCCCCCAGCGGGGCGGAGGCACTGGAGGCCGTCCGCGAGCTGACGGTCCGCGGCGATCCGGTCGCCCTGTTCGTCGTCGACCAGCGGATGGCGAACATGACCGGAATCGAGTTCCTGACCGAGGCCATCGACCTCCAGCCGGATGCCCGCAGGGTGCTGCTGACCGCCTACGCCGATACCGATGTCGCCATCCGGGCGATCAACGAGATCCGGCTCGACCAGTACCTGCTCAAGCCGTGGGACCCGCCGGAGGAGCGGCTGTACCCGGTCCTCGACGATCTGCTCGCCGATTGGGCCGCCGGCTACCGTCCGCCTTTTGTCGGCCTGCGCCTGATTGCCGGCCGGTGGGCGGCGAAGGGTCACGAGATCCGCGACTACCTGACCCGCAACCAGGTGCCGTACCACTGGCTCGACCCCACCACCGACGAGGAGGGCCGCCGCGTGGCGGTGAGTGCCGGCGTGGCGGAAACGGAGATCGATCCAGCGGTACCGATCGTCGTCCTCGAGGACGGGGCCGTGCTCCACGACCCGACCGTCCGCCAGATCGCGGAGCGGGTCGGGATCCAGACCACCGCCGGGCTGCCGTTCTACGACCTGGTGATCGTCGGTGGCGGGCCGTCCGGACTGGCGGCGGCCGTGTACGGGGCGTCGGAGGGGCTGAAGACCGTCCTGGTCGAGCGCGAGGCGCCCGGCGGTCAGGCCGGCACGACGAGCCGGATCGAGAACTACCTCGGGTTCCCGGCAGGTCTGTCGGGCGGCGACCTGGCCCGCCGGGCGCTGGCCCAGGCGCGCCGTCTCGGGGCGGAGATCCTCTCGCCTCGAGACGTGACTGCCATCCGGAGCGGCGACCCATATCGGTATGTCACCCTGGACGACGGCTCAGAGATCAGCTGTCACGCCGTGATCGTGGCCAGCGGGGTCAGCTATCGCCAGCTCGAGATCCCCGGCGCCGCCGAGCTGGCTGGAGCCGGCGTCTACTACGGGGCGGCGGTCACCGAGGCCGTGCTGTACCGCGACCTGGAAGTTGGGGTCGTGGGCGGAGGGAACTCGGCAGGACAGGCCGCGGTGTATCTGGCCCGGTTCGCCAAGCGCGTCCTGCTCATGGTCCGCACGGCCGAGCTGTCGTCGATGAGCCAGTACCTCATCGACCAGATCGCCGCCGTTCCGAACATCGAGGTCCGCTACCGCACGCGGATCACCGCCTGCACTGGCGAAGGCCACCTGGCCAGTGCGACGCTGAAGTGCGAGAGCGATGAGGGTGAGCCGACCTCCGAAACGCTGCCGCTGTCGGCCCTGTTCGTGTTCATCGGCCAGCAGCCACGCACCGAGTGGCTGCCGGAGGAGGTGATTCGCGACGAGGCGGGATTCATCCCGACCGGACCTGCCGTCCTGGTCGACGGCAAGCGCCCGCCCGGCTGGCCCGACCGCGACCCGTTCCTCCTCGAGTCGAGCCTGCCCGGCGTCTTCGCCGCCGGGGACGTTCGGGCCCAGTCGGTCAAGCGCATCGCCAGCGCGGTCGGAGAGGGGTCGATGGCCATCCAGTTCGTGCACCAGTACCGGGCCACCCTGTGACGACGCCCGCGGCGAACGACGAGCGGCTGGCCCAGCTGCGCGCCTCGCCGTTCTTCGCCGAGGTGGGAGACGCTCCGCTTCGCCGCCTGGCGGCGGATGCCGAGCCGCTTCGCCTCCGCCCCGGCGAGGCGCTCCTCCGAGAGGGGGACCCGGCCGAGGAGCTGTTCGTGGTGGTCAGCGGGGAGCTCGAGATCCGCAAGATGTCTGGGAACGCGGAAGTCGCCCTGACCCGGGTCGGCCCCGGCTCGATCCAGGGCGAGATGGCGGCCTTCGAGCGGGGGCAGCGCATGGCATCGGTCTACGCGGTGGCCGATGCCGAGGTTCTCCGGCTGCCGCTGGAGTCGGTGCGGGCCACGATCGCCGCCGACCCGGATGTGGCCACCGCCCTGCTGCGGACGGTCACGTCACGGCTGCGCGGCATCGAGGAGGCGCTCCGCCAACGCGAGAAGCTCGCCGCCCTCGGCACCCTGGCGGCCGGCCTGGCCCACGAGCTGAACAACCCCGCCGCGGCCATTCGCCGCTCGGCGGATGAGCTGGCCGAGGTCACCCGCGAACGGAACGCGGCGGCCGTCGGTATCGCGGTCGGCCATCCCCAGCTCGAGGCGCTGGTCGGGGCCACTCCCTCGGCCGCGGGCGAGGAGCTGGACCCGCTCGCGCGGGCGGATCGCACCGACGAGGTCGCTGCGACCCTTCGGGCGGCGGGGTTTCCCGAGTCCGATGGCCCCGACGACGCGGCCGGCCGGCTCACCTCGGCCGGCTGGACGGCCGACGACTTGCGCCGGGCGCTGGCGGGCCTGGACCCGCCGGCCATCCCGCCGGCCGTTCGATGGCTGGCCAGCGTGGCGAGCGGGGAGGAGCTCCTGTCCGAGATCCAGATGGCCGCTGCGCGGATCAGTGCCATCGTCGGCGCGACGAAGGGCTACGCGTATCTCGACCAGGCACCGGTCCAGCGCTTCGCGGTAACCAAAGGCATCGACGACACCCTCGTCATCCTCGAGCACAAGCTGGAGGACATCGCGGTGCACCGCGACTACGCCGCCGACCTGCCCGAGATCGAGGGCTGGGGAAGCGAGCTGAACCAGGTCTGGACCAACATCCTCGACAACGCGATCGACGCCATGCACGGGCACGGCGAGATCACGATCACCGCAGTCCCGGCTGACGGCGGCGGGGTCCAGGTCGACATCTGCGACGACGGCCCGGGCATCCCGCCGGACGTCCTGGCCAAGCTCTTCGAGCCGTTCTTCACGACCAAGCCCCCGGGCGTGGGATCCGGGCTGGGGCTGCACCTCAGCCACAACATCGTGGTCCAGCACGG
>DATFEC010000024.1:0-2946 GCA_035251655.1 Candidatus Limnocylindria bacterium
TCCCGCCCGACGAGGTTCACGATGAGCGGGGCGAGCGCGATGATCGGGATCGTCTGGCTGACCACCACGTACGGCAGGAACGCCCGCTCGATGATCCCGAAGTGGACGAACAGGACGGCCAGACCGATCCCCAGCAGGCCGCCGATCGCGAAGCCGATGAACGCCGAGCGTAGGGTGTACAGCGTCTGGTCGACCAGGTAGCCCAGCAGCGTCTGCTCCGCGCCCGAGGTCAGCGGTTCGAACAGGCGCTCGAAGATGACCCACGTGTGCGGCATGTTGATATTGCTCGCGAGCCCGATGTCCAGCGGCGGTGTCCACACGATCTCGCCGTCGATGAAGATCGGATCGCCACCGATCAGCTTGACGCCCTCCCACAGGACGACGATCCCGACCATGAACAGGGCGAAGAACGCGGCGCGGACCCGGCGGTTGGAGCCGGTCGTCCGGGCTCCGACGATCATCGCGGTCGCTCAGGCGACCGCGGCATCGGTGTCGTCCAGCGCCCGGTCGATGATCCCGAACGCCTCGCGGAGCTGCTCCTCGTTGATGCACAGCGGCGGGTTGGTGAAGACCTGGTGCCAGTGCTGCATGGTGTACAGGCCGTCCGCTCGGAGCCGCGCGTCGAGTGCCGCCATCTCCGGGGAGCTGGCGTTGAATGCCGTCATCGGCTCCATGGTCTTGGCGTTGCGCACGAGCTCGATCACGCCGAAGAGGCCGATGCTGCGGGTCGTGCCCACGCTCGGGTGGCGGGCCTCGAGATCGCCCAGCAGCCCGCGCATGACCACGCCCAGTCGGGCGGCATTGCCGACCATGTCGTCGTCGCGCAGAACGCCAATGGCGGCAATCGCCGCCGCGCAGCTGACCGGGTGGGCGGAGTAGGTCAGGCCGCCGTAGTACACGCGGTCGTTGAAGTAGTCCGCGATCTCCGGCTTCATGGCCACCGCGCCGAGGGGCAGGTAGGAGCTGGTCAGGCCCTTGGCCATGGTCAGCAGGTCGGGGACCACGTCCCAGTGGTCGACCGCGAACCAACGCCCGGTCCGGCCGAAGCCGGCCATCACCTCGTCGGTGATCATCAGGATCCCGTGCCGGTCACAGATCTCGCGGATGCCCCGCAGGTAGCCGTCAGGCGGGATGAGGATGCCGTTCGTGCCGGTGACCGTCTCGAGGATGAACGCCGCGATGGTGTGCGGTCCCTCGTACTGGATGACCTCTTCGAGGTACTCGAGCTGGCGGTCGACCGGCTCCGGCTCGGTCTGGCCCCAGCGCCACGGGTCGAGGACGCGGATGACGCCGGGGATGCCCGGCTCGTTCGCCCAGCGGCGCGGGTCACCGGTGACGCTGATGCTCCCCGCGGTCGCGCCGTGATACGACCGATGGTGGGCGATCACCTTCTGTCGCCCGGTCACGATCCGGGCCAGGCGCAGGGCGTTCTCATTCGCCTCTGCCCCGCCCAGGGTGAAGAAGAACTTGTCGAGGTTCCCCGGCGTGAGGGTCGCGAGCAGCTCCCCGAGTCGGCCGCGCACCTCGGTCGCGAACTGGGGTGCGGCGAAGGCCAGCTGATGCGCCTGCTCGGCGATGGCATCGGCCACCCGCGTGTCCCCATGACCGATGTTCACGCTCATGAGCTGTGAGTTGAAGTCGATGTACCGCTTGCCGTCGGGATCCCAGAAGTAGATCCCCTCGCCCCGGTCGATGGCGATCGGGTTGATCTTGGCCTGCGCCGACCAGCTGAAGAACGTGTACTGCCGGTTGAGGGCGACGACCTCATCGGCCGTGAGACGACGGGTGGGCGTGACGGTCATGGATTCCTCGTGGCATCGGGCTGCGGCGCAGCGATTACACCACAACCCGTGGGCCGCAGATACCCCACGACCCCGGTGCATCGAGACACCTCTTGACGCGTCCGGATACTGATCGGACCGATGTCCACCCGTGTCGCCCGACGGGTCCTGGTTCTGCTGCTCGCGACGAGCCTGGTTCCGCTTGCGCTGACCCAGGCAACGCACAGCCCAACAGTGGAGCAGGCGGTCGCCAGGGCGGAGCAGTTGAACATGGCCTGCACTGTCGGGACGACCGAGGTGTCCTGCATCGGACCGGAGGACTACTACTTCCGATCCCCGAGCGGACAGATACGACCGGCGACTGGCCCGCTGCAACAGGTCTTCACCCGGGTCGACGCCCACAGCAACGGAATTCACGACTTCCTGGCCGAGGATCGCGACTGGATGAGTGCGCTTCACGCGGTGGGTTGCGCGGATACCGCGGCCGTCCGAGCGTTCATCGACACGCTCGCGGCGCAGTTCGAACAGTCCGAGGGAGGCGGCACCTACGGTCCGGCGATGGCAGGAGAGTGCTCGATCGTGGGCCAGCTCTCGATTGGCTCGCTGAGGACCTGTGCGAATTCGTGCTGGCTTATCACGAGCAGCACGCTCGCTGGAGCATTCCCGACTCCGACGCCCGCCCCAACGCCACCGCCGACCCCTCGACCGACGGCTGTGCCGACACCGCAGCCCACGCCGACACCCAGTCCCACCCCGTCGCTGACACCGTCCCCGACGCCTGAAGCGACGGCGTTGGAGTCGGAGGAACCGTCGGCCTCACCCGAAGGGACCGTGGGAGGGATCGTCTTCACGCCGGAGCCGTCGGTTGTCCCCCCGGACAACGCACCGGATGCCGGCGAGGGTTGGACCGCATCGGTCCCCGGGCCATCCGAGGTCAGCACGGAGCCTGCCGCGCTCGTTTCCAGCGCGCTGCTCGCGTTCCTTCTCCTGTTGTTCATGGGATTCGTGGGCGAGCTGTTCAACAACACGGCCAAGGCCAACTACGACGTCCTGGCTGGCTGGTGGTCCGACAGCTGGCTCGGCCGACACCTCCGCCGCTTCACCGACTTCTGGAAGGACTGATGAAACGGGTGCTGCTGGCCGTCGCGATCGTGGCGCTGATCAG
>DATFEC010000197.1:0-3623 GCA_035251655.1 Candidatus Limnocylindria bacterium
GACCAGCGGGATGAGCAGTCGCCGCAGGCGGAGCCCGGCATGGCCGCCGATTCCCCGTCGCTCGACGGCCAGCCACGTCGCGGCCCCGGCCAGGAAGAACATCAAGGGCATCCCGAACAGGTAACCGAAGCCGGACGCCACACTCAGCAGCGGGCTCGTTTCCGTGTCGTTGATCAGCCATGTGCTGGCCACGAACGGCTGGGCGGCATGGAACAGGAAGGCGCCTCCGACCACGAGCACCTTCAACCAGTCAATCCAGTTCAGCCGCTCCCGCACGAGCCGTAGTCTGCCAGAGCCCTCCAACCCCGTAGCCCGCACCAGCCATGGGATTCGGACTGCGAAATCCGGGCCATCTGGCCCTTTCGCTTTGTCGCGCCCTTGATTAGGATCGAGGTCCGATGGAGGAGACCGTCGCGGCATACCGCGATCGGTGGCTGGCGGCTGATCGCCCTCCGGCCCGATTGGCGCTGCGTCTCGCGCCGATCGCCGTGGTCCTGATCATCGCCTCGACGTTCACCTTTGCGGCGGTGGTGTCGAACCTCCGCGTCGAGTACCTGGCCTGGGACACGCGGGCGTACTACGACGCCCTCCGCAGCGCCGATCCGTATGCGGGGGCTGCGGTCGGCGACATCGGATCGTTCCTGTACCCGCCGCCGTTCCTCCAGGTACTCGCCCCCTTCGGCCAGCTGCCGTGGCCGGTCTTCCTGTTCGCCTGGACGACCCTGCTGACCTCGGCGGCGGTGTACATGCTGTGGCGGGTCCCGCGCCGGTATCGCACGATGTGGCCGCTCCTCGCGTTCCTCGCCGGAGCGGACATCTGGGCCGGCAATATCAACCTGTTCCTGGCCCTCGGCTCCGTCGTCGCGCTCACCTACCCAGTGGCGTGGGCCGGTCTGGCGCTTACCAAGGTGACGCCGGGCATTGGGGCCCTGTGGCACGGCTTCAACGGTCGCTGGCCGGAGTTCGGCCTCGCGGCAATCGTGACCGCCGCTGCGGCTGCCCTGTCATTCATTGCCGCCCCGGCACTGTGGAGCGACTGGTTCTCGATCGTGTTCGGCGAAGACCCCGGCGGGCCGTACGCCACTTCCGTCCCCGTGCCGCTCTTCATCCGCCTGCCGCTCGCGGTAGCCCTGCTGTGGTGGGCTGCCCGCAACGACCGGCCGTGGCTCGTCCCGGCTGCGTGCCTCATCGCACTGCCGGTGATCTGGTTCAACGGCCTGTCGATGCTCCTCGGCTCTGCCGCCCTGCTGCGGAACGACCCCGACCCCGTTCGACGGGCGCCGTCCGCGGCAGGAAACTAGGTCTTGGTAAGGAGGTACCCTATGAACGGAAGATTCAGGCGAGTCGCGGCCTCAGCTGCCGTGCTCGCCCTGCTGATCCTCCCCGCGTGCAGCCCGAGCGCCAGCTCGAGCCCGAGCGCGGCCGGAGGCGGATCGACCATCGACGTGACCCTGCAGGAATGGGCCGTGGTGGTGTCTGAAGCGTCGGCGCCCGCCGGCGAGGTGACGTTCTCGGTCACCAATGACGGACCGGACGACGTGCACGAGTTCGTCATCATCCGCACTGACCTTGATCCCGCCGACTTGCCCACCGACGAGCATGGCGCCGTGGACGAAGGCGGCGATGGCATGGAAGTCATCGACGAGATCGAGGACCTCGCAGTGGGTGACACACAGGAAGTGACCGCCGACCTGGAGACCGGCAGCTACGTGCTCCTGTGCAACATCTATAGCGCGGACGAGGACGAAGCGCACTACGCGGAGGGCATGCGAGTGGCCTTCGACGTCGAGTAGTCCCCACGCACCGATAGACTGCAGAACGCGCCGCCATCGAGCGGCGCGTTCTGGTATCCGAAGGGCCAGGCTGGGAGGGAAACGATGCGGGTGCTGCTGGTGGGGGTGGGCACCGTCGGCGAGACGATCGCCCGGCTGACGGTGCCCCACGCGTGGTGTGAGTCGATGGTCCTGGCCGACTACGACACCGCGCGCGCCGAATCGCTCCAGGCGTCGTTGGGAGACCCGGAACGCTTCCCGGTGGAGCACATCGACGCCCGCGATCGGTCGGCGATCGCCGCTCTGGCGCGGAGACATCGGTCTGACCTGGTCATGAACGCGGTCGACCCGCAGTTCGTGATGCCCCTGTTCGAGGGTGCACTCGAGGCAGGGACGAACTACATGGACATGGCCAACAGCCTGTCGGCGGCGCATCCCACCGATCCGTTCACCACGCCGGGCGTGAAGCTCGGCGATGAGCAGTTCGCGCGCGAGGAGGCGTGGCTGGAGTCCGGCAAGCTCGCCCTGCTGGGGATGGGCATGGATCCGGGCCTGTCCGACGTCTTCGCGCGCTACGCCCACGACCACCTGTTCGACGAGGTCCACGAGGTGCACGTCCGCGACGGGGGAGACCTCGCGATCCCCGGCTATGCCTTCGCCCCGGTGTTCAGCATCTGGACCACGATCGAGGAGTGTCTCAATCCACCTGTCGTGTGGGACGCGGACCGCGGCGGCTGGCATACGACCGAGCCGTTCAGCGCGCCGGAGGCATTTCCCTTCCCTGACGGAGTGGGACCGATGGAGTGCGTCAACGTCGAGCACGAGGAGGTTCTGCTCGTGCCGCGCTGGCTCCCCGAGGTCCGTCGCGTCACCTTCAAGTACGCGCTCGGGAGCGACTTCATCGACAAGCTGAAGACCATCCGTGACCTCGGCCTGCACCGCACCGACAAGGTCTCCGTGAAGGGGGTCGAGGTGGCCCCCCGCGACCTGCTGACCGCCATCACTCCCGATCCGATCGGCCTCGGTGACCGGATGGTCGGGAGGGCGATGGTCGGCACCTGGGTCCTCGGCCACAAGGACGGCCGGCCGCGGGAGGTGTTCCTATACCAGTGCGCCGATGCCGCGGACACCTGGAACCACTACGGCGTCCAGGTGGTGGGATGGCAGACCGGCTTCAACCCCGTCGTGGCGATGGAGCTGCTGGCCAGCGGGACGTGGAGCGGATCCGGGGTCCTCGGACCCGAGGCATTTGACGCCGCCCCATATCTGGCCATCCTTGACCGCGACGGCATCCACTGGGCGATGCACGAGATGGAGCCGGGTGCCCACCGGCCCACCTGACCAGGCGAGGAGACAGACCGATGAACGTCGACGAGATGATCCAGGGAGCGCAGAACGCGCTTGCCGTGTCGCGGGTCTACGGCGAGCCGATCCAGCAGAACGGGGTGACCCTCATCCCCACCGCCGAGGTGATGGGCGGGGGCGGAGGGGGAAGCGACGAAGCGAACAACGGGGGCGGCGGTTTCGGGGTCAGCGCCCGACCAATCGGCATGTGGGTCATCCGCGGCGAGCAGGTCGAGTGGGAGCCGGCGATCGACGCCACCAAGATGGGGCTGCGCGGGATGCTGGTCGCGATCGTGTTCCTCTTTGTCCTCCGCTCGGTAGTGAAGACGCTCGCCGGTCGCTGACGCCGGATTGACCGATGGCCGGACGACGCGTACCCTAGGAGGTCGCGGGGTGGAGCAGCGGTAGCTCGTCGGGCTCATAACCCGAAGGTCGGCAGTTCGAATCTGTCCCCCGCAACCAATCCGCTTACCACGCGCGAAAGCCGCCTCCGACCGGGCGGCTTTC
>DATFEC010000100.1:0-2051 GCA_035251655.1 Candidatus Limnocylindria bacterium
CGCAGCGGCCGCTGTGGCCCTGGTCACGCCCGAGGAAAGCGGCCCCCACGTGCGGACCACCATGTGGGACATGGGCCGCGCGGCCCAGAACATGGTGCTGGCGGCCTGGGAGCTAGGGATCGGCTCCGTCCCCGCCACCGCGCACAACCACAAGGTCGCGGCCAAGCTGCTCGGCCTGCCGGAGAATCGGCGCTGCGACTTCCTGCTGTCATTTGGCTACCCCGCCGACCCGTCCAAGCTCACCGCCCCGAACAAGTCAGGCGGCCGCAGGGCCCTCGACCAGGTCGTCCGCCAAAACCGCTGGTAGGAACGAAGGCCGGCCGCCGGGAGAGGTCTCGACGGCCGGCTACGGAAAGTCGATCCGGATCGACTCGATGAGCCCCTTCAGCACGCTCACCGTGCCGGGCTCGTAGCATTCCAGGGAAGCCACCACGAGCCGAGGATCCAGATCCGACCGCGTTCCGCGTACTCGTCGAGATAGCCCTCCCCGATGCGGCCGACCAGCAGGTCGAACGCCTCTTCGTCGCCGCGCATCGCCAGCTCGACGAGCCTCCGCTCCATCCCTCACCTCATCCGTCGACCACGGTCCGTGGCCAATCGCCGAGTATGACGACGCCCCTCCGGCCAGCGTTCAAAGGCAAATCTGCTCAGGCTGGCTGGGGGAGATATCGATGGCGCCCGGCGACGGATCGCCGGACGCCTCGGGTTTCGCGGCCGTCACGCCGCATCGGTTCAGCGATCTCGCTACTCGAACCGGATCGAGTCCAGTATCGCGTCGAGCTGTTCGGCTCGGGACTCTGTGTACGCCGCCGTGATCACGACGCGAGTGCCATCCACGTCGTAGATGTAGAACGAGGCGGCATCGTCACCGTCCGGAGTCGGCAGGGTGTCAGTGCCGCCGTTCACGCTCAGGAGGTTCCATGAACCCATCGAGGCCGGGCAATTGTTGGACACATAGTCCAGCCGGACGCCGGCATGACCATCTTGGGTGACATCAGCTGGCGCCGTGAAGGTCGGCCCCCGCACCACCGCGCCGAGCGCAGTCGCGAGGTCGTCCACCGTCGGCCCCACGGCTGGCGATTGCAGGCCGAGCTCCGGCTGGCACGGGTCGATGTAGACGTTGTCCACCGTCGACACGGCCATGGTGGCCTTCACGTCATCGTATGACCAGACGATCCAGTCTGGTTCGTTCCGCTCCCATGCGAAGGGACCCGGAACGGTGAAGTGAATCTCCAGCCCGGGAATGTGGGAGAAGTAGTAGTCGCCCGCATCGAGGGCGGCAGGGGTGACAGCGCCGAAGTCTTGAGGCTCGGCGGCGGGCTCAGAAGCGGCCGGCGTCGCGCTCGATGCGGGAGTCTCGGTCGGCGGTCCGACAATGTTCGGCTGTCCGAACAGCTGAGCTCCGATGAAGAGAGCTACGACCACGGCAGCGGCGCCGAGACCGATGGCAACGAACTTGTTCATGGGGAACTCCCTCCGCGCCAGCCTCGAGGACTGGCGCTGTGGGGTCGTGTCCACCTGATCCAGCGCCGCCCCCAGGACGCGGTCGGCGTCCTCGTGCCGGTCTTCGCGGAGCCACGACCGGACGACGCGGTTGACGTCGCTGGGGACATTTCGCTCGTTGCTCATTGAGCGGCCTCCCGCGAAGTCGCATGCGTGTCGGCGTCAATCGCCTTGCGCATCGCCCGCATCGCGTAATGCAATCTCGATCCCACCGTCCCGACCGGGGCGCCGACAAGCTCGGCGACCTGGTCGAGCGGCAGGTCCAGGTAGTGGTGCAGGACCACCACCGTGCGATGGTTCAGGGAAAGTCGCCGGAAGGCTCGATCGAGCTGGTCGCGATCGACGACCGAGCTCATGCCATCGGCCGCCATCGGTTCGTCAACCGTCAGCAGCCTCAGGTTCGGCGCCCAGCGGCGGGATTTCCGGCCCTCGGCGTAGCAGGCGCGCACGAGGAGCCGATACGACCAGGCCTCGAAGCGGGCCGGGTCGCGGAGCTGCGGAAGGTCCTGCCAGACGCTGACCAGCGCCTGCTGGGTGGCGTCCTCGGC
>DATFEC010000130.1:0-2106 GCA_035251655.1 Candidatus Limnocylindria bacterium
GACGCGGAGCGTGACCGACTCGGCCGCGAGCTGCGGGCCGCCCTGGCCGAGCTCACCGACGCTCGCCACACCATCGCGCTCCAGCGGGCGGAGTTGGAGCGGGCTGCCGATACTGATCCCCTGACCGGGGTATCCAGCCGCACGGCAATCATGGACCGCCTCCGCGACGAGGTGGCTGCCGCTCGTCGCTACCCGCATCCGGTGTCCGTGGTCCTGATCGACATCGATGGCATGGGCGAGATCAACGCGCGCTATGGCACCGCCGTCGGAGACGCCGTCCTGCGCGAACTCGCGCTGCGGATCCGCGTCCGCGTCCGCGAGGCGGACGCAATCGGCCGAATGGCCGGGGACGCCTTCGTCGCCATTCTTCCCCATACCGATGAGCAGGGCGCCACTGTTTTCGCCGAGGCAATCCGCGACCGCGCGACCCAGCGGCCGATCTCGACCGGCCGCGGCGAGGTCTCGGTTACCGTGTCGATCGGCGTGACCACCATGCGCTCACGCCAGGAAACCACGGCCGACACCCTGCTTTCGTGGGCCGACGAGGCGGTCGCCTCCGCCCGCGCCGGTGGGGGCAACGTCATCGCCTACGACCGGCTCCACGGTCTGGCCCGCCTCGACGAACGTCGGCCCGAAGGGGGCCAGGGCGCCGATGCGAAGCGCGAGGAGCAGCGCTAGGCAGACCACAAGATATCGGTCTGAAGTTATCCACCACCACTACAGGTTGTGGATAACGGCCCCAATTCGCATCGGTCCGGTGCTAGACTCGACGCCTTACTTCCGCTTCTGCGACTGCTGTCAGGACTGCTGCCGGAACCATGCCGCCGACCTCGCCGAACCTGTCCGCCAAGCTGATCTTTCCGACCGCCGAGATCGTTGAGGAGTACTACCTCCCGATCATCTACACCGCCTGCCGGACCTGCTATTCGGAGCAGCTGCCGGACGTCATCTGGGACAAGGCCGTTTCCCGTTCCGTGGCTGACGAAAAGCAGCAGGCGCTCGTCCGCAAGGTCATGGAGTCCGGCCACGGCTCGACGATCGAGCACGTGAACTTCACTTTCGCGATCAGCGGCGTGACCCGGACCCTGTCCCACCAGCTCGTCCGCCACCGGGCGGGAACGGCCTTCGACCAGCAGTCCCAGCGGTACGTCTCGTTCAAGGCCCGCGACAACTACACCATCCCCGACTCGATCACCAAGGGCGACCTGCCCGACGACCTGGCCGGGCGCTTCCAGCGGGCGGTGGACGAGAACCTCGAGCTGTACGGCCAGCTCCTCCAGGCCGAGGTCCCGGCCGAGGACGCACGATTCATCTTCCCCAACGCCATGCAGACGAACCTGATCATGACCGTGAACCTGCGCCAGCTCATCCACATGAGCGGGCTGCGGCTGTGCACGATGGCCCAGTGGGAGATCCGCCAGCTGTTCAAGCAGATTCGGCACGAGATCTTCCGGGTCTCGCCCTTCTTCGGGTCGTTCCTCGCCCCGAAGTGCGTACCACTCGGCTATTGCGACGAGATGGGCAACCGCGACGAGCACTGCCGGATCCGGCCCCACCGCGACACGGTCATGGCCGTGTGGGAGGCCTATCGGGGCGGCGAGCTGGCCGAGACCGATGGGCCGGTCGTGCCCGAGACGTCGCCGTTCCGGCCCAAGCCGCGTCGGACGGATCGGGTCCCGGTTGCGATGGACGCCCCCGAAGCCGCCGTCGGCCAGGCCGCCCAGGCCGACCGCTTCTGACCGATCGCGCGGGCTAGTAGCCCGGCCCGGATCCGCCCTGGGTGCAGGCCGCGATCACCAGCGGCAAGAGGGCGACCGCCACCCAGATGAGGCGCCTTCGTGTGGAGTCTGCTCGTCGGATGGCGCGATGGTAACCGGTCACCCGTTCGGCTCCTTTCCGCCGGCCAAGAGGCGCTTCACCGATTCCGCCGCCCGGCGGACGCGGGTTTCGGGGCGCTTCGCCTCCGCCACCCAGTCGGCGTACGCCTTCTGGTGGCTGAACGCCAGCTTGTCGTAGATGGCTCGCGCCTGCGCTGAACTGGCGAGCGAGGCGGCCAGCTCCGGCGGCGGCTCGACGACGCGCGGCTCGGTATCCAGCTCGAACCGG
>DATFEC010000159.1:0-6779 GCA_035251655.1 Candidatus Limnocylindria bacterium
CGGAGCCGACTCCCTCACCGATCCCGACCTTCATCCCCCTGCCGTCGCTCGATCCGCAGGCCACGGCCCTCTCGGCTCCGGCCGCTCCGAACTTGTCGCGGGGCACGGTCACCCAGAGCTCGATCAACATGTTCTGGTCGAACGGGAGCGGCGGCGGCCCGGTACAGAAGTGGGAGATCTGGCGCCGCATCGGGGCCGGCACGTGGCACAAGCTCGGCGAGTTGCCGGCCAGCACGCATAGCCTGACAAATGCTGGGCTCGCGCCGGGCACGACGTACGCATACCGAATCCGGGGCGTCAACGTCAGCTCGCTGGGCTCCTTCTCGAACACGATCACGGGCACCACCCTGTCCCCGCCGGCCCCGACGCCGCCGCCACCCACACCGCCCCCACCGACGCCGGTTCCGACGCCGACGCCATCGATTCCTCCAGAACCGACGCCGACGCCGACCCCGGAACCGACGCCAACGCCTGTACCGACACCACCCCCGAGCATCCCGCCGTCACCCTAGCGTCGGCGGATCCGGGGTGCGCGTGATGGCGCGGGTCGTGTAGAAGGGGCGCACCGGAATCGGTCCATTCCAGTGGAGGAACGCATGGCTTTCGACATGTCCCTGGTCCAGCGAGGCGCGCGCCTGCGGCGGTCGCCGTTTTTCGAGGCGGAGCAGGCCTACAGCCCGAAGGGCTACACGGTCTACAACCACATGCTGTTCCCGACCAACTACGACGACTTCGAGGCCGAGTACTGGCACCTCCTGAACCACGTGACGCTGTGGGACGTGGCCGTCGAGCGGAACCTCGAGATCCAGGGCCGTGACGGGTTTCGCTTCGCCCAGCTGCTGACCCCACGCGACCTGTCGAAATGCGCGGTGGGCCAGGGCAAGTACGTGCTGATCACCGCCCCGGACGGCGGGATCGTGAATGACCCGGTGATGCTCCGCCTCGGCGAGAACCACTTCTGGTTCGCCCTCGCCAGCTCGGATGCGCTCCTGTACGCGATGGGCCTGGCCGCCAACCTGGGCTGGGATGTGCAGATCGGCGAGCCGGACGTGTCTCCGGTCCAGATCCAGGGTCCGCGCTCCAGCGACGTGGTCGCCGCCCTGTTCGGCGAGGACATCCTCTCGCTGAAGTACTACTGGTTCCGCGAGCTGTCGCTCGACGGCATCCCGGTGGTCGTGACCCGCACCGGCTGGACTGCGGAGGTCGGCTACGAGATCTACCTGCGCGACGGGCAGCACGGGACCGCGCTCTGGGAGCGAATCATGGACGCCGGTCGCCCCTTCCAGATCAAGCCCACCGGCCCGTCGGACATCCGTCGGGTGGAAGGCGGCATCCTGAACTGGGGAGCCGACATGGGGCTCGAGAACAACGCGTTCGAGGTCGGCCTCGAGCGCCTGTGCCATGTCGACGGCGGCTTCGAGTTCATGGGCAAGGCAGCCCTGCAGGAGATCCGTCGAAGCGGGATCAGCCGCAAGCTGGTCGGCGTCGAGATCAGCGGGGATCGGCTGGAGATGAACTTCACGAAATGGCCGGTTGCCGCCGATGGCGGACCGGTGGGCCAGGTGACGACCGCGCTGTGGTCGCCGCGGCTCGAACGGAACATCGGCTACGCCTGGTTGCCGATCGAGCGTGCGGTGGACGGTCACAAGGTGAGCGTGGACACGCCCGACGGGGAGCGCGAGGGGACAGTCGTGCCGATGCCGTTCATCGACCCCGACAAGGAGATCCCGAAGGCGAAGATCGCCGCCGGCGAGGTCGGGCCGCGCTGACGGGCGTCGTCGCCATCGTCCAGGAAGGCACCCGATCGAGCTCTGGGAGCCTGCCGCCGGCACGACTAGCCGATCTCGACCTCAGCTGCCAGGCTTGAAGACCATGAGCGCGATGATGACGGCGAAGCTCACCAGCTCGAGCCTGGATACCAGGTAGAGCCCTCTGATCAATCTCAAGCCCGTGACCGAGGTTGGCCCTTCCGCCTCGAAGGATTCCGCCGCTCGCTTGGCCCTCGGACCCAGGTAGACCGCGCCGCCCACGGCCGACACCACCCACAGGGCGACGGCCATGGCGATCCAGAGCTGGCCGAAGCTCCAGGCCTGGATGGTCATGGCGGCGCCGCTGATGAGAATGACGAGGGCGGCTGGCGCGAAGAGCCACCTGCCGAGAGCTTCCATGTGACGGGCGAGCGCCGGTGCCATGGCCGGATCGGACCGTTCGACGCGGACCGCGAGCGCCTGGATGGCGACCGCCCCGCCCACCCAGACCACCGCCGACACGATATGCGCATACACCAGCAGGTCATACATAGGGTGCCAAGGATACCGACGCGGGCGGCGAACGCGGTTGCCTCAGCGGTACGATGCTGGCCAGCCCGAACCCGAGCGAGTACTGCCCGACGATGTGGAGAGCCATCAAGATCGAGGCGCGGGTCGGCCACCCGCCTGAGCGAGTCTTCCCCTACCTCGCCGATCCTGGGCGCTGGGCGGAGTTCGCGCCCGCGGTCGCGTCGCGGCAGCGGATTGGCGACGGACCGCCGTCGGTGGGAAGCCGATGGGCCGCGGTCGACCGCATCGGTCCCTTCCGCATTTGCTTCACCGATGAGCTCACCGAGGTCGAGCCGGATACACGCGTTGTCTGGCTGTCGACTTCGCCGTGGAACTCGCGGGTCGAGTACCGGCTCCTGCCCGACGCGGATAGCACCCGGATCCTGGCCTGCTATGAGGGCGATGTCGACGGCTGGCTGCGGCTCGTGGCTCTCCTCCCCACCGCCATCCTGGCCCGGATCCTGATGCGGGACTTCCACGGCCTCCGGCGCTGCCTGGAAGCCGAGGACCGGGCACCTGGGGTCATGGACGTGGCCTCACCCGGTTGAGGCAGAGACCAGCTCAGTCGGCGGGCGGGATGTTCTGGTTCAGGCGAAACAGGTTGGTTGGGTCGTACTGCGCCTTGATCGCCCGAAGGCGCTCCCACGTGGCGCCCGGGTAGGCGGCCCGGATTCGCTGCTCGCCCTCGTCGACGAGGAAGTTCACGTAAGCACCGTCATCTCCCTGCCGGAGGTCGTCGGCGAAGCCGGTGACCCACGCACGCCGGTGCGGTCGGTCCGCGTCACCCGCGTAGAACGCGGCGACGTTCACCATGATCCGGCTCGTCCGGTGTGCGAAGGCAGTCGCGTCCACGGGAACGTCGGCCATCACGCCACCCAGCGGTCGGAGCTGCGCCACCCGCATCGGTGAGTCGGAGGCCGCCAGTCGTTCGAGAATGAGCTCGGCAGTCGCGGCATCCACCCGCTCGATGAACATCGTCCGCGCCTCGGCCAGCGGCCGGTACTCCGGATCCTCGGGCATGTAGATCTCGGGGTAGCGCATGGGCTTGAGCCCATCCATGAGCGGTTCCGCGAGGGCCCGGAACGGAGCGACCGCCCGCTCCCCGGCGCTGGGATCGCCGGCGTAGCACATGATCGCCATGGCGACGATCTGGCCCACTGCTTCCTCGGGAATGCCCGGCATCGGCGGCGCGGGCATGACGTTGAGGATCGACGAGAGCTCGTTCGGCGCCGCACTCGAGGCGGCCATGTAGCCCTCGATCACCTCCGGGGTCGCGGGCAGGATCAGCATGCCGCCGTACGCCTCGGGGATTTCGCTTAGCTTGAACAGGAAGCGGGTGGCGACGCCGAAGTTGCCGCCGCCGCCGCGGATGGCCCAGAACAAGTCAGGCTCCGTGTCGGCGTCGACCCGCCGTAGCTGCCCGTCGGCCGTGACGACGTCGGCAGCCAGGAGCGAGTCGATCGTGAGGCCGAGCAGGCGGACGAGGTAGCCCACGCCACCGCCGAGGGTCAGCCCGCCGAGCCCGACCGATCCGGTGTCGCCGAACCCGACGGCGAGTCCGTGCTCGCCGGCGGCATCGGTAAAGGCGGCCGCAGTGACCCCGCTGTCGGCCCAGGCGGTCCGTGCCTCGACGTCGAGCTCGAGCGCGCTCAGGTCGCGCAGGTCGAGGACGATGCCGCCGTCGGTCGCCGAGTGGCCGGCCCCGCTGTGGCCGCCGCTGCGGATCGCCAGCTCGGCGCCGGTCTCCCGCGCCAGGCCGATGACCTCGGCCACGTCCGCGGCATCCGCCACCCGAACGATGAATGCCGGGCGGCGGTCGATGTGACCGGCCACGACGGTTCGCACGGCGTCGTAGTCACGGTCATCGGGCGTGACGATTCGCCCGCGCACCCGGCCCTCCAGCGCTGTCGCGGAGAGCGGACTGGAAGCGGAAACGGACATCTGGAACCTCCGAGGGCGGCTCAGCGGTCGCGCTCGGCGGTCTCCGCCAGGGCGGCCTGGGCGGCCGCAAGACGGGCGACGGGAACCCGGAACGGGGAGCACGACACGTAGTCGAGACCGATATCGTGGCAGAACGCGATCGACGATGGGTCGCCACCATGCTCCCCGCAGATCCCGACCTTGAGCCCGGGGCGCGCGGCGCGACCCCGCTCGGTGGCGATCTTGACCAGCTCCCCCACGCCGTCCCGGTCGAGCACCTGGAACGGGTTCTCGGGCAGGATCTTGCGCTCGACGTAGCGCATCAGGAACTTCCCCTCTGCGTCGTCGCGCGAGTAGCCGAACGTCATCTGGGTCAGGTCGTTCGTTCCAAAGCTGAAGAACTCGGCATCCTGCGCGATGTCCCCGGCGGTCAGTGCTCCGCGCGGGACCTCGATCATGGTCCCGAACTTGTAGGCGACCGACTGGCCGGAGGCTTCTGCCACGGCCTTCGCCTCCGCCTCCAGGGTGGCCCGCGTCTCCCGCAGCTCGTTGGCGTGGCCGACGAGCGGGATCATGATCTCGGGCAGGGGGGTGACCCCCTCCGCGGACACCCGCGCGGCAGCGGTGAGGATGGCCCGGGTCTGCATCCGGACGATGTCGGGGATCATCAATCCCAGCCGCACCCCACGCATGCCGAGCATCGGGTTCTGCTCCCGCATCGACTCCACCGCGTCCAGGGTCTCCTCCAGCTCAGCCAGCCGAGCTGCGTCGGACCCGCGCTCGCGGAGGAGGGTGACCTCGACCAGGAGCTCGTCGTGGGGCGGCAGGAACTCGTGGAGCGGAGGGTCGATGAGGCGGATGACGACTGGCAGGCCGTCCATCGCCCGGAAGAGCCCGGCGAAGTCATCGGTCTGGGTCTGCTCGAGCGTCGCCAGGGCGGCGTCAAAGTTCGCGATCGCCTCTTCGTCGTCCGCGCTCAGCGCCTCCCCCGCAGCCCCGCGCGCCTTTGCCGCGGTTGCCGCCGATGCGACCAGGATCATCTGGCGGACGATGGGCAGCCGTGACTCCTCGAAGAACATGTGCTCGGTTCGGCACAGGCCAATGCCCTGCGCCCCGTAGGACCGGGCTCGCTCCGCGTCTCGCGGGTAGTCGGCGTTGGCCCACACCTGCAGGCGACGCACCTCGTCGGCCCAGCCCAGAAGGGTGGCGAGGTCACGCTCCTCGTCGAAGTTGGGATCGATGGTCGTCAGCGCCCCGGTGTACAGCTCCCCGGTCGTGCCATCGATGCTGATCGTGTCGCCCTCTGCTACTGCCGTCGAACCGACCCGCATGGTTCGCGCGTCGTAATCGATGTCGAGGGCCTCGGCGCCGGCCACGCAGGGGAGGCCGAGGGAGCGCGCGACCACCGCGGCATGGGAGGTCGCGCCGCCCCGCGCGGTGAGAACGCCCTTGGACACCAGCATGCCGTGGACGTCGTCCGGACTGGTCTCGATCCGAACGAGGATGACCGGGTCCCCGGCCTTCGCCGCCTCCACGGCGCGATCCGGGTCGAACATTGCCCGGCCGGTCGCCGCCCCGGGCGATGCGTTCAGCCCGGTGCACAGCCGACGGTCCGCCGCGGCGCTCCGGGCCGCGTCGTCGAAGCGGGGCAGGAGGAGCTGCACGACCTGTCCGGGCTCGACGCGTTGAAGCGCCTCCTCGCGGGTGATGATCCCCTCGGCCTCCATCTCGACCGCGATCCGGACCGCGGCGGGCGCGGTGCGCTTCGCCGAACGGGTCTGGAGCATGTACAGCCGCCCGCGCTCGATCGTGAACTCGAGGTCCTGGACGTCGCGGTAGTGGGCCTCCAGCCGCTCCCCGATGCGCTGGAACTCGTCGTAGACCTGCGGCATCTCGTCGTGCAGGGCGGCGATCGGCGACGGGGTGCGGATGCCCGCCACCACGTCCTCGCCCTGGGCGTTGGTCAGGTACTCCCCGTAGAGCACCTTCTCCCCCGTGTTCGGGTCGCGAGTGAACGCGACCCCCGTGCCGCTGTCGACGCCGAGATTGCCGAAGACCATGGCCACTACGTTTACCGCCGTGCCGAGGTCGTGGGGAATCCTGTTGTACTCGCGGTAGTCGTGGGCCCGGCGGCCGTACCACGAGGCGAAGACGGCCTTCACGGCAAGGTCGAGCTGCTCGAGCGGATCGGTCGGAAACTCCCGGCCGGCGTGGCTCCGGACCACGGCCAGGAAGGCCTCGGCAACCTCGCGCAGCGCGCCAGCGTCAAGCTCGCTGTCGGCCTCCACCCCGCGTGCCTCCTTCGCCTGCTCGAGGATCGGCTCGAACAGGGCGCCGTCGACGTCGAGAACGATCCGGCCGAACATCTGGATGAAGCGCCGATACGCATCCCACCCGAAACGAGGATCGCCGGTGAGCGCGATCAATCCGTCGCGGGTCTCGGCGTTGAGACCGAGGTTCAGGACGGTGTCCATCATCCCCGGCATCGAGAACTTTGCCCCGGACCGGACCGAGACGAGCAGGGGATTTTGCGGGTCGCCG
>DATFEC010000174.1:0-11115 GCA_035251655.1 Candidatus Limnocylindria bacterium
GTCGAGCAGGTCCGGCCGGGCGAGGGCCACGATCAGCACCGGGTGGTCCCGGGTCCACGTGGCGAGGTACTCGAGGAGGTCGAGCAGCGGCGGCTCCGCCCAGTGGACGTCCTCCGCGATGAGCATGACGGGTCGGTTCGCAGATGCCGCCTCCAGCAGCCGCCGACAGGCGAACGCGATCTCCCGATCGAGCGCCTCCCCGCTCACCGGCGCCTCCGGGGCCAGGCCGATGGCGAATGCGAGTCGATCCGCCACTTCTCGGTCATCGGCAAGGGCCTCGAGCCGTGCGCGCGCTTCGGCGCTGGTCAGCTCCGCCGTGATCCCGGCCGCGTCGCGGACGATCTCGCCCAGCGGCCAGTACGTGATCCCCTCCCCGTAGGGCAGACACCGGCCGCGGAGGACCCGCCACCCATCGGTTCGCAGTTCATCGCCCAGCTCGTCGACGAGCCGGCTCTTTCCGACGCCGGGCAGCCCGAGGATGGTGAACAGGATCGCCTTGCGCTGGTCCACGACCCGTCGCGCCGCATCGCGGAGCAGGGCCAGCTCCTCGTCCCTGCCGGTGAGAGGTGCCGCGTGTCCCTCGACGCCTCGCGGCACACCCGGCTCCGCGCTGACGGCCACCGCGCGCCACGCGGCGACCGGGGCTGCCTTGCCCCGGATCTCCCAGGTGCCGGCCGGCTCGTAGGTAACGGTTCGCTCGGTCGCGGCATGAACCACCGGCCCAACCATGATCTCGCCAGGACCAGCCCGCTCTTCGAGGCGAGCAGCCAGGTTCAGCGGATCCCCGGTGGCCATCGTCGAACCGCCGAATGGATCGCCGACGACGACCTCGCCAGCCTCCACGCCAATGCGCACATTGAGTGCCATCCCATATCGCTCGCTCGCGTCGGGGGCAAGCGCGGCCAGCGCGTCGCGCACGGCAAAGGCTGCCCGTACCGCTCGCTCTGGGTCGTCCTCGTGGGCGCGCTGCAGCCCGAAGAGCGCCATGACCGCGTCACCCCGGAACTGCTCAAGGCTGCCGCCCCGGCGGCGAACCTCCTCCGCCGCCCGTTCGAAGAACAGCGACATCACCGACCGGACGACTTCGGGATCGAGCCGATCCGACATCGAGGTCGAGGCCACCATATCGGCGAACAGGGCGGTGACGTGCCGCCGCTCCTCGACACCGACCCGAGTAAGGACGGTGTGCCCGCAGTTCGAGCAAAACCGAGCGTCGTCCGCGTTGAGTTGGCCGCAGTTCGGACAGGGCGTCATCCGGGCCGAGTGTACGGCCGAGAACCCGGCGCGAATACCTCGGGCAGGCTAATGGGGGACGGAGTCGCTACAGGTCGAGCTGTCCCATGCGCCGCGCGGCGAAGACCACCAGCAGAACGACGGACGCCGCCCAGCTGATCGGCGTCGCGAACCCGGCATCCTGGCCGCTCGCGGTGAGCAGAGTCCACTCGAGAATGGAAGTCGGCAGATACGGCGCGATCGGGATCAGCGCGCCCACGACGGCCGGCAGGAACACCGCAGCCAGTCCGATCGCGGCCACCGCGGCCTGGCTCGTGATGACCGTCGAGGCGGCGAGGACGATCGCGCCGAAGAGCGCGATCGCCATCCCGATCCCGAGCGCGACGAGGGCAATGGACGCGGCCTGAAGCGGTCCGTACAGGACGATGACCACCGCGACCGTGGCCGCCAGTGGCAGGAGGCCCGCGAGCAGCCACAGGATCCCCGTCGCCGAAAGCCATTTCGCCAGCCAGATGCCGGCGCGCGAGACCGGCTTCGATGCCGTCCACGCCAGCGTCCCACTCTCGCGTTCGGCGATGAGCAGGCTCATCACCGCAAAGATCGTCACGACGACGAAGATCTGAGTCGAGACCGCTGCAAGGAGGTTGACCATGGGATCCATGTTCGGCGGCGGGATCTCGACGCCCTCGGCGGTGGCGATGGTCTCCTGGAGCCATGCGTTGAGCGCGGTCAGGGCCATGAACGGGATGCTCACCAACAGGACGACCCACGTCCGGCGGCCACGGCGCCATTCGAGGAGCTCCTTCCTGAAGAGCCCGGAGAATCCCGGAAGCGTCGTGGTCATGCCGCATGCTCCTTGGTGTCGACGAGGCGAATGAACACGTCCTCGAGGTCCTCGCGGACGTGGCTGTTGTCAATGACGGTGAGGTCGGACTCGGCTGCGAGCCGGGTCACGGCGCGCTGCACCGTGGCAGCGGCGTCGGGATCGATGCGCAGGACGTAGGAGCGCGAATCGTCGTCGCGATCTGTGGGCTCGACGGAGACAACGCCGGGGATGGCCGCGAGCGCCACGGCCGTGTCATCGGTCGCAAAGCCAAGGACGACATGCATCCGATCGCGCGTGGAGCTCGACAGCAGGTCGGCCGTCGGCTGCGCTCGAACGAGTCGACCGCGGTCAAGGATGGCCACGTGGTCGCTAACGCGCTGGACGTCGTCCAGGATGTGCGTCGAGTAGAAGATGGTCGCTTCCCCCTTGACCTGCTGCATCAGCTCGAGCACCTCCCGCCGGCCGATGGGATCCAGAGAGCTGACCGGCTCGTCGAGCAGCAGGACCGGAGGCCGCGCCACGAGGGCCTGGGCGATCCCAAGTCGCTGCCGCATGCCGCCCGAGTACGTCCCGGCCGGTCGGTCGGCGGCTTCGGTCAGTTCGACGAGGTCGAGCACCTCCCGAACCCGAGCCGCGTTCGGCCGGGCATCGACCGGGTAGAGCGACCCCACGTACTCGATCGTCTCGCGCCCCGTCATCCAGCCATAGAAGCGCGGTTCCTGGCTGAGGTAGCCGACCTGCCGACGGTACGCCGGCCCGGCCGTGACCGGTACTCCTGCCACGTGGGCGGTTCCGCGGGTGGGCCGGACCAATCCGGCCAGCAGCTTGAGGGCTGTGGTCTTGCCGGCTCCGTTCGGTCCGAGGAAGCCATAGATGGTTCCCGCTGGAACTTCCAGCGTCAGGTCGGTGAGCGCCTGCACCCCCGGGTAGTGCTTGGTCAGTCCTGCCATCGCGATGGCCCCCTGGCTGATCATCGTGATCTCCTCCGAAGTCGTGCTGCCACGGCCGGAGGGTCCACCTCTGTCGCGCTCGTGTCGTCCGCCTGTGGTCGCGAATCGATCCGCGATTCTCGGATTGGTCGCCTTCCTCCGACCGCTACCCCGGTGTCGATGTGGTCATCCGCGCGAGGCGGTCAGCGGAAAGATCTCGGGGTCAGCCGACGCGCGACTCGGAGGTCCCGGGGCGAACGACGCCAAGCTCATAGGCCAGCATGACCAGCTGGGCTCGATCCCGAAGCTCGAGCTTCATGAGCAGGTGCGAGACATGGGTCTTGACCGTCGGCTCCGCCAACGAGAGCCGTTCGGCGATCTCGCGATTCGAAAGGCCGCTGGCCACGAGCTCCAGGATCTCGCGCTCCCGGCCGGTAAGGTCCCGGAGGCGCTCGGCAACCTCCGTCTCGTCAGCGGGGACCGAAAGATGCGCGAATCGATCGATCAACCGGCGCGTCACCGATGGCGCGAGAAGCGCCTCCCCGGCCGCGACAATCCGAATGGCCTGGACGAAATCGGCGGCATCGACATCCTTGAGAAGGAAGCCGCTCGCGCCGGCCCGAAGGGCCAGGACGACGTTCTCGTCGGCGTCGAAGGTGGTGAGGACCAGGATCCGCGGGCCGCGGCCTCCTTTCGTGATCGCCAGTCGCCGCGTCGCCTCCACCCCGTCCATGACCGGCATCCGGACGTCCATGACCACGACGTCGGGCGCCAGGCCAGCCGCCAGCTCAACCGCTTCGCGCCCATTCGCGGCCTCGCCGACCACCTCGATCCCCTCCTCGTCGGCCAGGATCATCCGGAACCCAGTCCGCACGAGCTGCTGGTCATCGACGAGCAGGACGCGGATGCTCACGCGAGCGCGCTCGCCGGCTCATCGAGCGGAAGGCTCGCGCTGACGCGGAACCCCGTGGCGGTCGGCTGCGCGGTGAAGGTACCTCGCAGGATCGCGACCCGTTCACGCATGCCGATAAGGCCAACGCCGTCGTGCGTCGCCTCAACTTCTCCCCGCGCGCGCGTTCCCCGCTCATCGTCGACCGAGATGTCGAGCGACTCGTTCTGATACCGCACGGTTACTCGAGCGCGACCGTCTCCCGCGTGCTTGAGCGAATTTGTGAGGGCCTCCTGGATGATCCGGTAGGCTGACAGTTCGATGCCGGGATCCAGCGTCCGCGGCTCCCCCTGGATCGACAGCTCCACCGCGAGCCCTGCCGCCCTGACCTGCTCGAGGAGCTCGCCGAGCAGGTCGAGCCCAGGCGCCGGCTCGACGATCTCTGGGTGTCCAAGGATGCCGAGCATGCGGCGCATGTCGGAGAGCGCCTTGCGACCGGTTGTGCCAATCGCCTCGAGGGCTGCTCGGCTCTCGGCCGGCCGCTTGTCGAGCGCGCGCAGCGCGCCGCTGGCCTGGATGACCATGACACTCACGTGGTGCGTCACCGCATCGTGGAGCTCGCGGGCAATCCGCTCGCGCTCCTCCCGGAGGACGCGCCGAGCGCGCTCCTCCCGCTCGAGTGCCATGAGCCTTGTCTGCTCCTCCAGGGAGGAGGTGTAGAGCCGACGGACGCGCGTCGCGTCGCCGACGAACCAGGAGGCGAGGAAGAAGAGCTGGGTCTGGATGAGCGACTGCGGCCCGATCGCGACTCCGGTGTGCTGGACAATGGCGACCCCGAGGACGACGCAGGCCGACGCTGCGAGCGGCAGGGAGACGCGCCGTTCGAGCTGCTCGCCGATCGTGAAGAACGCGACCAGGATGCCGAGGCTCGCGTTCAGGTGAGCGCCGTCGGGTAGGAGCCAGGTCTGGATCGCCATCGAGCCCGTGACCACGATCAGCACCCCGATCGGATGGCGCCGCCTGACGACGAGCGGCATCGTCTGGAGCAGCAGGAGCGTGATGTTCAGCGGACCGGCCGGCCCGAGATCGGTCGCGCCGGCGGCCAGGGCGAACAGCGACAGTGCAGAGAGTCCGAACGCGATCGTCGCGTCGACCGCCAGCGGATTCGCGCTGATCGCCGTTCGCATCCGGTTCATCGGTTTCGACACTACTCCTCGGTCGCAACGAGGTCGTCAGCCAGGCGATGGATGTGCGGTCGATACCCCGGTATCAGCCGCGAGAGAGGGAGTCCGGGTGACCGAGTCGATCGGCGATACCGCTAGATGCGCTGCATCCTCAGGCGGCCGCCGGCGAAGGCGAAGATCCCCATCGTGACCGCGAAGTGGCCCACCATGGCCGGGATCACCGACTGGGTGCTGATCGTGACCAGGCCACAGGCGTAACCCAGGATCACCGAGCCGACCACGAAGTACCAGTCGCGCTCCCGCCAGACCCGCCGATGGGCAGCGCCGAATATGACCGCCTGCAGCGCGACGGCCAGCCCCGCGTCGAGGCCGCCGACCAGCATCAGGCCAAGGATGACCGAGCGGAACTGGAGCTCCTCGGCCATCGCGTTCAGCGCCGCGCCGACGGTACGGCTCGGCAGCATGTCGAGGGGGAGCGGGACGAGGGAGCGGAAGCGGACGAGAGCCAGCGCCGCCCCGTTGAGCGTGCCGACCACGGCGAACGCCAGCATGACCGGGAGCAGCTCCGACGGGTCGGCACCCACCAGGAACAGCGACGCGCGGCCACGAGGCAGGATGAGGATGATCCCGGCGGTGAACAGCAGGACGAGCCCGTAGTAGCTCAGCGGGCCCATCCAGCGCGAGCGGCTGCGGAAGTAGTCGCTGCGCATGATCCGCTCCTGGTCGAAGCGGAGGACGACCATGAACACGGTCATCCCGATCGCGATCGAGAGGCGGAGGGATTCGGCGAAGTCGCCCATCAGGTCGTCGTCTCGTTCATGCGGAGCACGGCGAGGAATGCCTCCTGCGGGATCTCGACCGAGCCGACCCGCTTCATTCGCTGCTTTCCCTCTTTCTGCTTCTCGAGCAGCTTCCGCTTCCGCGTCACGTCACCGCCGTAGCACTTGGCGATGACGTCCTTTCGGTAGGCCCGGATCGTCTCGCGGCTGATGATATGGGAACCAATGGCCGCCTGAACCGGCACCTCGAACGACTGGCGGGGAATCAGCGCTTTGAGCTTTTCGACCAGGCTGCGACCGATGCGCGGGGCATTTGACCGATGGACGATCAGGCTCAGCGCGTCGACCGCCTCCCCGTTGACCAGGATGTCGAGCTTGACCAGGTCCGCTGAGCGATACCCGATGAAGGTGTAGTCCAGGCTCGCGTAGCCAGAGGATCGGCCCTTCAGCTGGTCGTAGAAGTCGACGATGAGCTCGGCCAGGGGCATCTCGAAGTGCATGTTCACCCGTCGCGGGTCGAGGTATTCCATCGTGCCGAAGACTCCGCGTCGTGCAGTCGTCAGCTCCATCACCGGGCCGACGTACTCGGTCGGGGTGATGACCTGGAGACCGACCCAGGGCTCGGCGATGTCCTCCACCTCCCCGGGAGGCGGCATCCGGGCCGGGTTGTCCACCACGACCTCGCTCCCCCCGGTGCGCCGAACGCGGTACTCGACCGATGGCGCCGAGGCGATGAGATCGAGGTCGAACTCGCGCTCCAGGCGTTCCTGGACGATCTCCATGTGGAGCAGGCCGAGGAACCCGCAGCGGAAGCCGTGGCCCAGCGCCACGCTCGACTCGGGCTCCCACACGAATGACGCGTCGTTGAGGTGGAGCTTGTCGAGCGCGTCGCGCAGGAGCGGGTAGTCGTCGCCGCGCAGCGGGTAGATGCCGGCGAACACGAGCGGGAGCGCGGGCCGGTAGCCGGGGAGCGGCTCCGGGGCCGAATGGCGGGCGGACGTCAGGGTGTCGCCGACCCGTGCGTCGGCGATCGACTTCAGGCCGGTGGCCACGTACCCCACCTCCCCGGCGGCCAGGGTGGAGGCCGCCACGGCCTGCGGCCGGAACCAGCCGAGCTCGAGAATCTCGGAGGTGACACGGGTGGCCATGAACCGGATCCGGTCATGGTCGTGGAGGGTGCCGTTTGCCAGCCGGACGTAGGCCACCACCCCCTTGTACGGGTCGTAATGGCTGTCGAAGACGAGGGCCTGGAGAGGTGCGGCGGGGTCACCGGGAGGTGCCGGGATGCGAGTCACGATCGCCTCGAGGATGGCATCGACCCCGGTCCCGTCCTTGGCCGAGGCCAGGATCACCTCCTCCCGGGGAATGGCGAGCGTCTCCTCGAGCTCGGCCATGACCATCGCCGGATCGGCGCTGGGCAGGTCCACCTTGTTGATGACCGGGATGATGACCAGCCCCTGCTCGGTGGCCAGCTGGGCGTTGGCCAGGGTCTGGGCCTCGATCCCCTGGCTGGCATCGATGACCAGCAGCGCGCCTTCGCACGCCTGCAGGGACCGGCTCACCTCGTAGGAGAAGTCAACGTGGCCCGGGGTATCGATGAGGTTGAGCACGTACTCGTGGCCATCGGTCGCGGTATGGAGCAGACGCACCGCGCGGGCCTTGATCGTGATCCCCTTCTCGCGCTCGAGGTCCATCGAGTCCAGCACCTGGCTGGTCATCTGGCGCGGTTCGATGGTGTGGGTCGCTTCCAGCAGCCGATCGGCGAGCGTGCTCTTCCCGTGGTCGATGTGGGCGACGATCGAGAAGTTGCGGATCCGCTCGCGGGCTGTCACGGCGGGCAAGTCTAGCCCGGCGCCCGCATCGGTCTATCGGTCAGGGGAGGTCGTCAACCCGTGCCAACCAGGGTCACCCCGTTCACGGTCTGGTAGTAGCTGTTGTACGTGTCGCCATGGATGACCTCCCCCGTCGTCGCGTCCCGCACGGTCCGCGTCACCGACACGCTGAAGCCATTGTGCGGGTACTCGACCCGCTTGCTGGTCCCGGCCGGCAGGGTGGAGGTGTACTGGACCGTGTCGGCGGCGCTCCTGTGCCCCCAGGTCGTCGGGGCGGAAAAGGTCACCACCCGGTTCGTCGGCAGGCCCCACAGGTCGAAGCGCACCATGCCCGGTGACGCGAACGAACGGATAACGACGGGACCCGCGGTGTCATTCGTGAAGGTCATGCTCTGCTCGTAGGTCGAGGTCGCGAACACCGTCGCGTCCAGGCCCATCGGGTAGCGCTCGATGTAGTAGTAGTGGTTCGCCCGATCGCCCATCTTGAGCCCAGCCCGGAGGGCGGTGTTGAAGATCGTGGTCGAGGTCGAGCAGATCCCGCCGCCGATCGCCTGGTCGCCGGTGCTCCGACCGTCGATGATCGCGCCGCCATAGGTGTAGCCGCGCGCGGCGGTCACCGGACCGATGTCACGCCAGAAATCGAAGTCCTCGCCCGGCAGGATGACCATCCGGTCGATGTCCATCGCGGGGATGCTGATGTTGCGGCTGAACCCGTTGCCGGATGACGGCACATACCAGGTGGTCCACGTCGACAGGCGGACGAGCTGCGGGAGGATCTCGGTGGCAGCCGCCGTCGTGAGCGACGGCTCCACGAACGTGGCGGCCAGCGCGACCTCGGGCGTCTCGACGCCGGCACCGCGCAGCTCCAGGCCGTCGACCACGGCCGCCACCGTCGCCGGCACATTGAGATCGCGGCCGGTGACGGCGGCCTGCACGCCGTTCGGCGTGGCGCCGTTGAAGGTGAAGGTCGCATCCTGCGGGTCGCGATGGATGGCAGTCACGTGGGCCGATAGGGCATCCGCCAGCACCTCCCGGTCGAGGAGCACCCCGTAGCTGTCGTCGAGACGCGTCCCGAAGGTGATCGCCGAGTGGATGACCTCGGCTTCCACCAGGTAGGCATCGCCGCCGTCGACCAGTCGGAGCGGGGTCGCGAACATGGCGCGAGCCGCGCCCGCGGCGGCCGCAGCCTCAGGCTGTGTCACGGCGAACGGAATGGGTTCGCTGATGAGCGCGATCGCCGGCTCGTCAGCGCCCGGCTCGAGCACGGCCGAGAGGACCGCGCCACGGATCGTGTCCGGGTGAATCCGCCGCCCCGCGACCGGGACGGTGACGGCGTAGGTCCCATCGGGATTGGTGACGACGGCGGCATCGATCGGCGGCGTGAAGGTCCGGGCCGCGGTGTCGACCACCAGCTGATCGAGACGTTCAGGGTCGATGGCCACCGCATCGGGGATCTGGTTGCCGAGCAGGAGCGCCGCCAAGCGGGCCTGGCCGTCCGCCCACAGGTCGCCGGTCCGTCCCACGCCCAACGCGGAGGCCACGAGGCCTGCGTAGTCGTGGTCGCGGCCGAGTTCGGTGAGCGGGACGCGAGTCGGCTCCCCGTCGACGGTGAGGACGAGGCTGCCGGCGGTGATATCGGGAAGCCGCTCGCGGAGACGGGCCTCGGCTTCGACGGCTGTCAGCAGGCCCACGTCGACGCCGGCGATCGCCACCCGGGGCATGACGCGCCCATCGAGCGCGATGCCGAGGGCGCCCGAAACCACGACCGGCACGAGCAGCATGGCGAGAAAGACGCCCGCCGCCAGCACGGCCAGGACCGCTGAGCGGGGAAGGGCGTCGAGACGGCGCGCGATATCAGACCGAGGGGTGACGTCGGCGCCTGGGCTCGCAACCGCGGGGGTACGCATCGAATCTGGCGCGGATTGTCGCCGAATGGGCCGTTCCTGTCGACGAGACCTCGGTGCTATACTCCGCCGCCGATCGGCCCCGGCCGAATCCGCGGTCCAGAACTCCCGATTTCACACCGAGGACTGCCCTTCCGTGGCTCGCAAGTCCCGCACCTGGAAAGGTGCACGAACTCCATCGGCCCTCAAGCGCGCGCGTCAGGCGCAGCGTCGCCGCACCGTCAACCGACGGACGCGCACCGAGACCAAGACGCTCGTCGCGCAGGCGGCGAACGTCGCGGCCGGCCGCGCGGAGGGCGATGCCACGGCCGCGGTGTCAGCGGCCATCAGCGCCCTCGACAAGGCCGCCGAGAAGGGGATCATTCACCCGAACAACGCCGCGCGCCGGAAGAGTCGGCTGATGGCCAAGGTGAACGCCGCCGGCGGGGTCGAGACCCAGGCAGGGACCGGCACGCGGCGCCGGACGGCCGCCAGCAAGACGGAGCAGCGCAAGAAGGTCACCGCCGCCAAGGCGTCGAAGGCGGCCGCCGCGCGCGCTACGGACCGGCCCCGGACCGCGGCGGGCAAGGCGCGCGTGGCCGTCACCCGCCCGACACGCGAGGCAAGCGCCGCCCAGCGACGGTCAGCTAAGCAGGAGCCCGCGCCTGACGCCGACGCACCGACCGGAAACGACGCCGAGTCCTAGCCGGCCCGGCTGAACGGGGCACGACCGGCGTACATCGCCCGCTCCCCGAGCTCCTCCTCGATCCGCAACAGGCGGTTGTACTTCGCGGTTCGATCCGAGCGGCTCATGCTGCCGGTCTTGATCTGGCCCGTGCCCAGCGCCACCGCGAGGTCGGCGATGGTCGTGTCCTCCGTCTCGCCCGATCGGTGGCTCATGACGGTCCCCCACCCCGCCGCCTGGGCGGTCGAGACCGCGGCAATCGCCTCGGAAAGCGTGCCGACCTGGTTGACCTTGACCAGGATCGCGTTCGCCGCGCGCTCCTCGATCGCCCGCTCGAGCCGGGCCTGGCTGGTGACCAGCAGGTCGTCGCCGACGAGCTGAAGCCGATCTCCGAGCCGCGCGGTGAGATCGGTCCATCCGCCCCAGTCGTCTTCGCCCAGGCCGTCCTCCAGGCTGACGATCGGGTACCGATCCGCCCATTCGGTCCACAGGTCGATGAGCTCCACCGATGACAGGCTTCGCTCCTCGCTGACCAGCCGATACCCGTCGTCGGTCGCGAGCTCGCTGGCGGCAGGGTCGAGGGCGATGGCCACCTGCTCTCCGGGCCGGTAACCCGCCCGTGTGATCGCGCCGACCACCAGGCCCATCGCCGCCTCGTTGCGCGGCAGGCTGGGCGCGTACCCGCCCTCGTCCCCCACGGTCGTCGGGAGGCCACCCTCGCGCAGGGTCGCCCCGAGGGCGTGGAAGATCTCGGCGCACCAGCGGATGCCCTGGCTGAAGGTCGCCGCCCCGAGCGGCACGATCATGAACTCCTGGAAATCGGTTCCCCCCTCCGCGTGTCTGCCGCCGTTGAGGATGTTCACCATCGGCACGGG
>DATFEC010000211.1:0-2600 GCA_035251655.1 Candidatus Limnocylindria bacterium
GCCAAGGCGCACGCCATCGTGAAACAGCTCCGCTCGGTGGAGACCCTCGGCTCGACCTCGGCCATCAACTCGGACAAGACCGGCACGCTGACCCTCAACGAGATGACCGCGGTCGAGCTCAGCATCCCGGGACGCCGCCACTCGGTGACCGGCACCGGGTACGGTTTCGACGGCAAGATCGAGCGGGTTGGCGGGGACGCTGACGTTCCGCTCGACGCCTTCCTTCTCCCCTGCGTCCTGGCATCGGACGCGGTCGTCAAGGACGGCGACCTCATTGGTGATCCGACCGAGGGTGCGCTGGTGGTGCTGGCCGAGAAGGGCGGCGTGGCGGCCCTCGCCACCCGCGAGACCTACCCGCGAGTCGCGACCCTCCCGTTCGACTCCGAGTACAAGATGATGGCGACCTTCCACCGGATGAAGGACGAGTCCGGAAAGGATGTGGTCAGGTGCTTCGTGAAGGGCGCGCCCGATCAGCTCCTGAAGCGCGGTACCACCGTGATCACACCTGATCTGGCCTCCACGCGCCCGGTGGACGACGACGTTCGCGAGCGGGTCAACGCGGAGAACCTGCGGCTCGGCGAGAAGGGACTGCGCGTCCTGGCCACCGGCCGCAAGGACTTCGACCCGGCTTCTTTCGATCCCAACGCGGACCTGCTGCCGTTGCTTGACGGGATGACCCTGCTGGCCCTGATCGGGATCGTCGATCCGCCGCGGCCCTCAGCCAAGAAGTCGATCGCCGAGGCCCACGACGCGGGCATGCAGGTCCGGATGATCACCGGCGATCACGCGGTGACCGCGGAGGCCATCGCCCAGGAGCTCGGCATCCGCGGTCGGGCGATCACCGGCGCCGAGTTCCGGGCCATGACCGAAGAGGACGCCCTACGCGAGCTCGACGGCATCGGTGTCATCGCTCGTGTCGCGCCGGAGGACAAAGTCCACCTCGTGGACCTGCTGCGCAAGAAGGGCCACATCGTGGCCATGACCGGCGATGGCGTCAACGACGCACCGGCCCTCAAGAAGGCGGACATCGGGGTGGCGATGGGCATTACCGGGACCGAGGTCTCGAAGGAAGCCGCCAACATGATCCTGACCGATGACAACTTCGCGACGATCGTGAATGCGGTCGAGCTGGGTCGCGGCCTGTACGACAACCTGAAGAAGTACATCCGCTTCCAGATCGGCGTCCTGATCGGCTACATCACCCTGTTCCTGGGCTCGTCCATCCTCAACGTCTTGGGCGGGGTGCCGTTCGTGCCGCTCCAGACCCTGTTCATGAACTTCACGATCCAGATCTTCCAGGCGGTGGGCCTGGGCTACGGCAAGCCAGCCGAAGGGCTCATGAAGCGGAAGCCCCGGCCGTCCGGCGAGGCCCTCCTGTCCCGCAAGCTCCTGGCCTGGCTCGCTATCGCGGGCCTGGTGATGGGCGGTGGGACGCTGGCGGTGAACGCCTGGGCGGCCAACGAGTTCAACGACGAGGTGTCCCGCACCATGGGCATGGTCGTGTTCAGCCTTTCGAATGTGGCGTTCTCGTTGGCCACCAAGGACGAGCGAGTGTCTGCGTTCAGCCTCGACCTCCTGGGGGATCGACCGTTCTTCCTCGGGACGCTGGCGTCGATCATCACCATCGTGCTCATGGCCGAGCTCGACTTCCTGAACCGCGTCCTCGAGACGACCAGCCTGACCCTCGAACAGTGGGCCATCTGCATCGTGGTCGGCCTGCTCATCATCCCCGTCTCCGAGGTCCGCAAGCGGATCTGGGACGTCGAGGAGGAAGAGGCACTCGTCGAACCGGCGTCGCAGCCAGTCGGGGCCGCGTCCTAGGCGGACTCCTGGCCGGGCCCAGTGACCCACTGAACGAGCTGGTAGATCACGCCGTTCGGATCGGCCACCTGGAAGTAGCGCTCGCCCCACGGCTCGGTCTCGATCGGAGTCGGGATCGGCACGTCTTCGCCCTGCAGTCGTCGGTACTCCGCGTCTACGTCGTGAACCACGAAGACGACGAGCACGCCATCAGCTGACCGCCCGGCCAGTCGAGCCGGCTTGAACGTCTCCAATCCGATGCGGAGGAAGATCAGGTTGAACCCGGCATCTTCCCGGGCGAGGGAGACGAACCCATCGGCGCTCATTTCGATCGAGAAGCCCAGGTGGGTCCGAGCAAACGCTGCCGATGCCTCAGGGTCGGCGACGTTGAGCGAGACGGCGGAACCGGTGATTCGACTGAAGATCACGTCGTCTCGTCGGACGCGTTGACATCGGCTTCCTCGGCTGGCTCCTCGTGGACGCGGCTCGCCTCCACCATGGTTGGCCGGCCGTCACGGTCCTTCCACCGCGTCTCGAGCTGAACGGTTTCGTTCTCCGCCACCAGGTGCAGCACCACTCGGAATCCGGCTCCGGTCGCGTCGACCGACGCAATGCTGCCCTCGGTCAGAGGAAGCGGAAGGATGGCCACGATTGGTCCGAGGTTCGCCTGCAGCTCCCGGCTCATCTGTTCGGCTGCCTGGCCGATATCGCCAGCCTTGAGCGCGTCACAGAATGCCTGGGCGTGTTCCCGAACGGCCTGCTCAGTCATCGGCTTGGGCCCTGGCGAGAGTTGGCTGGGG